>NZ_QUDH01000017.1:0-74753 GCF_003477445.1 Clostridium sp. AF50-3
TGGGTCGCGTGAATTGAAATAACCAGACAGATGGTGTTGTGTACACGGGAGATCGCGGCCCGTATGGGTCGCGTGAATTGAAATGTATGCATTTAACCGGGTCCCAGCCTGGTTGCTATCGCGGCCCGTATGGGTCGCGTGAATTGAAATTGTATGTGACTAACACCCCCGTGCACGGGGGTGATCGCGGCCCGTATGGGTCGCGTGAATTGAAATCAGAGACTTTTTGTAAAGTTTGATGCTGATGTATATCGCGGCCCGTATGGGTCGCGTGAATTGAAATTGTACAAGGTCTTTCTGTCGCTCTGCTGCATTATCGCGGCCCGTATGGGTCGCGTGAATTGAAATCTATAAAGAGACGAAAAACGGTTTCGAATGGTGGATCGCGGCCCGTATGGGTCGCGTGAATTGAAATACTGAATTTGGGCAGTTTGTGAACGCCCCTTGATCGCGGCCCGTATGGGTCGCGTGAATTGAAATGTTCTTTCAAAAATGGTTCTACCTGTAGATACGGCATCGCGGCCCGTATGGGTCGCGTGAATTGAAATATGTCATGGGACAACGTGGAGTTAATCCGAAACGATCGCGGCCCGTATGGGTCGCGTGAATTGAAATAGTGCAGACGACTTATGCAGAGTTTTTCCGGTCCCATCGCGGCCCGTATGGGTCGCGTGAATTGAAATGTGTGACAGAACGAGATATCAATCACATCAAGGATCGCGGCCCGTATGGGTCGCGTGAATTGAAATATCGAGGTCGTAATCCAGTGTCCTGCAGACTGCATCGCGGCCCGTATGGGTCGCGTGAATTGAAATTGGTTACGCTGTTTGAGGACGCTGTGGCGGAGCAATCGCGGCCCGTATGGGTCGCGTGAATTGAAATAAAACCCGATAGATAAGCGATAGACTCAGAAAGATCGCGGCCCGTATGGGTCGCGTGAATTGAAATAACAGACAGAAGCAGGTGGGGTACGGAACCCAGTAATCGCGGCCCGTATGGGTCGCGTGAATTGAAATCGACATGAGAACGTTGAGACTGCAATGATATACGCATCGCGGCCTGTAGGGTCGCGTGAATTGAAATGATAACAGTTTTTGGTAACACGGCAAAAAATCGCGGCCCGTGTGGTCGCGTGAATTGAAATAATATGGTTCCACCTTTTCCCCTACCGCTGCGGATCGCGGCCCGTGTAGGTCGCGTGAATTGAAATAACAAATAATCCGGAAATCTGTTGCATGTTTCCATCGCGGCCCGTTTGGTCGTGTGAATTGAAATGACTTATTGCCGCCCATATACATGCAAGGAATGAATCGCGGTCTGTGCGATCGCGTGAATTGAAATCAGGTGCACGTGGACGAAAAGCACCGAGGACCGGATCGCGGCCTGGGAGGTCGTGTGAATTGAAACAAGCATGGACATTTTGCATATGATCCGATTATTGTTCGCGGCCCGTTGGGTCGCGTGAATTGAAATAGATATAGACTGTACAAAAATGGAATCTTTGGATCACGACCCGTGGGGTCGTGCGGATTGAAATGGTAAACATCGTATCGTCTGCTGGACGATAAAAATCGCGGCCGTGTAGGCCGTGCGAATTAAAATAACACGGTCAATACCTGCCTCTGTGCGGTCAAGTGTCACGGCTCGCGTGGGTCGCGTGAATTGAAATAGCACATAAATCACTATCTCAACCGAGCGTTCTATCGCGGCCTGCGTGAATTTATACTGATTATACATACTGATTCCGGATGTCAAATCGCGCTCTACTGGTTGCATTGTTCGGAATTATACTAACCGAATTTGAAAAATTTGGACCAGGGCGGCGTGACCCATGCGAGCCGCGTAAATTCAAAATTCATGAACACATAGGCTGTAACCAGAAATAGTGGACCCATTTTTGAAAGGAATTGGCATATGAAAGAAGATCCAATAATTTTATTATCCTGGATTTCGGAATGGGCGTATTGTAAGCGCCGATTTTATTTACGGATCCAAGAACAAAATCACGAAGAAAATGAATATGTAGTAGAGGGCTCTATCGAGCACGCCCGTGCACATACTCACGCAATCGAAAAGCGTGGCTCTAAAATTATAGTAAGAGGGTTACCTGTATATTCGGAAAAATATCATTTATATGGCATTTGCGATGTCGTGGAGTTTCACAAGAATGACCATGGATCATGGATCCCATTTCTTGAATGCCGATGTGATGTTGTGCCAATAGAATATAAACACGGACGAATTCGTAATGAAAACGAATATAACTTGCAAATGGCCGCGCAAGCAATATGCATAGAGGAAATGTTTCACTGCAAAATTTCAACGGGATATGTTTATTATACCGGCTCTAACGAGCGCTATGAACAAATCGTGGATGAAGAAATCCGATCGGACGTATTGAAAATATCATCAGAAATTATGCAATACATTAAAAATCCATCAACAATACGTCCCGAATTGCGGCGTAGATGCAATGGATGCAGTATGAAAGACTTATGTGCTCCGAAAAGAATTTTGGTAAAAGAGTACATGGAGCGTTTAATAGCAAAATATGTTAATGGCGAGGAGTAAAGGGTATGAAATTGATAAAAAAAGTTTTATATATAAATACCAATACTTATCTTCATTGCGATCATGATGCGTTTGTCATCACTCAAACTTGCATAAACGAAAAAGAAGAAGAGGTAAAGCAAAAACATACCATACCGGCTCTGGATGTGGAACAAATTATTATCTTTGGGCAGACAACAGTTTCGAGCTATCTGCTTGGGTACTGCAATAAGCATGGGATTGCCTTGAGCTATATTTCTGAATATGGAACATTTTACGGTAAACTATGCGGAAGCAATATAGGTAATGTTTTGTTACGTATGGAGCAGTATAAAATCGCAAGCACGGAACGCAAACTGGAGATAGCCAAATCTTGTGTTTTGGGCAAAAGTATTAACCAGAAAAATCTATTGGCAAATGCATCTGAAAATGCAGAAGCAAAAAGCCGTGAAAGACTGATTGATGCCTCATACAAGATCAGCTCATTATTAGGGGATGTTACCGAAGCGCCAACCGTAGAATCACTTCGCGGAATAGAAGGCAGTATCGCTTCGATTTATTTTTCCGCGTTTGATGATATGATTAAACGCAAAGACACCGGTATGGAATTCATTGAACGCAGCAAACGGCCGCCGGTGAATTGCTGCAATGCGGCTTTATCATTATTATACACTATTTTAATTTCTCATTGCGTTGCCGCACTGGAATCGTTTGGATTAGAACCGTATTTAGGCTTCCTCCATGAAATTTTGCCAGGTCGAAAATCATTAGCATGCGATTTAGTAGAGGAATTTCGAGCCCCTCTCGTGGATCGATTTGTCCTCAATCTGATCAATCGGAAACAATTGACGCAAAATGATTTTGTTACATCTGATGGCGATATTCGCTTGAAAGACGCAAGTCGTAAACGCGTTTTATTGTTGTGGGAACAATGGAAAAGCGAAAAGGTCTACTTCCCATTATACGAAAAAGATGTTGAACGCAAAATATTGCCTTATTTACAGGCGCAATTATTGGCACAATATATTCGAGGCGATATTCCAGAGTATCCGCCGTATATATGGGAGGTTCGGTAAGTATATGTTCTTATTATGCTCTTATGATATTGCTGATAGTCCAGAGAGATTGCGGAAAGTGGCTCAAATATGTAAAAATTACGGAGTTCGTGTTCAAAAATCTGTTTTTGAATTAGATGTATCGATGGCTGATCTTATCAAAATGCAAGCAGAATTGCAAACAGTCATCAATAAAGACTGTGATTCCGTAAGATTCTACAGACTGGGAAAAAACTTTCGCGATCATGTGCAAATTCTTGGAATGCGCGAAATTGTAGAGTTAAGTAAAGATGATGCCTTAATATTTTAATTTCCTGCTTCCCCCACGCTCCTTGCAGCACCATACTGATAGTGTCGCAAATAATGGAATCGAGAAAGGAGAAAAAACATGGAAGTAACAAGAACTTGGAAGGTGTATGGCGCTGATGGGCACAGGCAGAAAGCATCCTTCGCGCCGTCAGCAACTTACGACTGGAGTTCCGAGGGAGATGTAAGAAAAGTTGCACTTGAAAATGCGGATATGACTGGAACGAATGAGTATGTGATAATTCGGATTACTAGGAACACCGCAGAGGAGTGTGAAAGAGAACTGGACGGCCAGATTTCCGATGGCTTTTTTGAGAACTGCGTTGTAGGGAAAGTAATCGAAATTTCGTCCCAAAATCCGTAATCCAAACGGGCCCTATCATGGCACATATGGACGGAATAACAGGAAAGGAGAAAAAGAGAAAAGAAAAATAGAAAATTGCAGTGAAAAACGCATAAGCGTGATACATACTGATAGTGTAGTTATGAAAGGAATTGAGTCTTTTGTAATTTACCGGGCGTACGGAAGGCGTTCCTTCTATTTTCTAATGGGAAGAGCCGTTCGAATGGGTGTTTATATGTTTTGTGCATATAGCATCTCGATGGGACGGCAACATGTTTTCCCTTCCACTGGCCCTGGTATGGAGTTACGTACAGCGTTCCTTCTATTTTTTAAAACATATACAGTTGTCCGGGATATCATATCCGGCGGGCAACAACATGTTTTCCTGTACACTGTCCATACCTTAAGGCTGACGCACATTTGGTCGTCAGCCTTTTTTCTTTATAAAAATATCAATCATTGCCGAAAGGAGAAAAAATAAATGAGTAAAGACAGAAGCAAGCAGGATATCATCCGCTACCGCATTGAACAGCAGAAACAGGCCGTCAAAAACAGTGCATATTTTGCGGCTCCGATGTCTGTACCGGAAATGGATTTTTTTGCGAAAACACGCGTATTCCAAGCATCCAGAAAATATATCGTGGATTCCATGGATATGCAAAATCCACAGGATCGCGAAACACCCGATCTTCAGCTGCGCAGCGCATTAACCATAGACCGGAACCTGCGTGGCGCTTATGGCATTGGACTGGATGCGGAATTGCTCCGGACGTTTGCTGCAGCTTCCATAGAAAGCCAGGCGATCGCATATCAGGAATTGGACCGCTTGATCCGTGACAGAATCGGATTCGATGAATTTCAGCAGGCCCACATGTTTTATCCGGGATTCCCGGAAGAAGTCATGGGAAAAAGTGATGTGGAACTTTATCTGAACGCGATCATTTATTACGGGGCTCGGTACGGTGCTGATATCATGGGGTTTGCGAACGTCATGCAGGAATACGGCATGATACAGAAAGAACCCACAGAACGCACGCCACTAACAGAAACCCTGAACAGAGAGATAAAATACGTCGGCGTCGGCCATGATTCCGATTTCCACGCCTTAATGGACGGCCATATTCATGGCAATGCTTTATCAGCCTCTGCGCGTGCGGATGTTTTGCGCTATGCTGCTTCCTGGACAGCCCGCTTTCTGAATTCTATGAGCAGGCCGTTTTCTTCCAAGGAAAATGAAGCGCTGTGTGCGGCATGGCTGCATGATAGCGACCTTGATTTTGTGGCATATGAAAATCATCTGTGTAAGGATGCAACCGATATTCTTCGGGTTATCTCCGTCATCAGCTGTACCAATGGCGCGCGTAATGGGCGTACGTACCGTGATGAAAATTATGTTCGCCAAGCTGGAAACCCGGAAAAGCTTTTGACCCCGAAAAGCTTCGAGGTCCGTCTGACGAAGAAAGACCGGCGCTTTATAAAGGAATTGATGGACCGGTGTCCCGGATTATATCGGGATATGTGGAGGGAAGAGAAGTACTGGAAGCGGGTTATGCGAAATATTGATGCCAGAAAAGGCCCGGATCGCGTTGTGCAGGCGTTTGATCACCTTGCAACCGGAAAGCATCTGGACGAACACGGGCAGAAACTGGATTCCCAGGCTGCCATGTTCTTGCAGGCGAAAGAAGCATTGCATGATGGCAATGGTTCTGCCCGCATGGCTGCTTTTGCCAGAAATAATCCTGGCTATTTCTTACAGCGTTGTCTTTACGTACTCAGCATGGCTCCGGATATAGAGAAACAGGCCGTTTATGATATGGCTCACGACGCGGCACAGAACGTGGGGCCGGCAGCAGCCTTGAAAGCGGAAAATGCAGTCCGGATGCGTGGGATGGCGGGGCCGCGTATTATCCGTAATCACAGCCGCGCACTGGTGCCTGCGCGTATCCAAAACGCCGTCCAATTGCCAGCGGAGGAGCGGGAAGAGCTTTCTGACGCAATCCATACCGGTCTTCTTCGCAGGCTTGAAAGCGCCAGGGAAATGCATCAGGTATATATCGATCCGGCATTAGATGGTATTCGCGTTCCGCAGAGACAGGATACAAAAGCTTCTAAAAATGCTTCCGTATCGACTGGCAGCCTGATCCCTGGCGTACACGGTGCAAACCTTGGCGCAGCAGGGATTAGCTGGAAAACGCCATGCCTTGATCTGGATCTACATGCATATCCGGTTGCCGTACGTAAAGATGGCTCCATGGAATACGGAACGGAAGTTGACTACACGAACTTACGGGAAGCGTGGGGAGTCCATAGTGGTGATTTCACGGAGGGGGATCCATATCGTGACGGGAAAGGTGCCCAGGAAATCGTCATGTTTGATAAGGATATCCTGAAACAGCATGGATATGATTATCTGATTTTTTCGCTTCATGGATATAACGCGAGCCTGGCTAATGACGACAGTATCCGCGCAATCATCATGGAGCGCGAAGGCACCCTTGATACGGCTTATAGTGGAAATTACCGCGATGAGCGTCCGTCCTTCTGCGGTGAGTTAATTGAAGCAAAAACGTTTACGGAGGCGTTTCAGATTTCAGCAACAAATAAGGATGTCACTATGTTTGCCTACGATGTCAGCCGGGACGGGTTTATCTGGCTCGACGAGCCATCCCTGAACCTGCCGGAACCGGGATATCAAAGTTGTGAGTCCATGGATGATTGTTCAAAAGCATTAGTCCATGCCCTTCAGAGTCCGGAGCCGACCATGGGACAGTTATTCCATGCATATGCAGAAGCGCAGCAGGCAACGATTGTGACCGATATAACAAAGGCTGACGCAGTGTTCACGTATCAGCCTGTAGATCGGGAAGAAGCAGGGATCCGCGAAGACGCCTCCTTAGTCAACAGTCTGGAGACACAAAAGATTTATGCGGAATATTGTGAATGCGGAGTGTCGGCAGGCGATGATAAGGGAGAACATGACCGCAAGGACAGAGTGACGGATGAACTGGAATTGTAGCCAAAAAGTGTTATCCGCAAAAACGCCTTCTGAAAATATACTCCATACTGATTCTACCATAGACATTTAAGATTGGATTGTGATTTTGTAGCCTCAGAGATTTTTGGAAAATTTAGTATCTGCCCCGTATGCACGGGGATGAACCTACGGCAAAAAATCGAATCAAGCCCAAAAGTGAATCTGCCCCGCATGCATGGGGATGAACCCAGATTCAGCTGATCGTGCTCGGTCAGCGCAAAATCTGCCCCGTATGCACGGGGCTGAGCCTTGGAACGGATTTCATCCGGTATTACTCGTCAGATCCGCCCCGTATGCACGGGGCTGAACCGGAGGTGAATAACTAATGGATATTAAAAAATACATCTGCCCCGTACGCACGGGGATGAGCCTCTGACCGGAATAAGGAAGTCAACCATCCTCAAATCCGCCCCGTACACGCGGGGATGAATCTCCTCCTCTCTTAGTTATCGCCCAGCCGATGATATTCGCTCCGTATGTACGGAGATGAACCTTTTAAAGGATCAACGCATAGGTGTATTATCCGCCCCGTATATACGGGGATGTCTTGCGTAGTCAACGCGCTTTGCAAAATATTACCTTACCACCGGACCTTGTCCCTACAGGGCCCGGTTTTTTATTCATAAAATATATCCTTCCCCGCCCACGGCAAAGCCATACTGAATATGTCACAAAAACAAAAGGAATCGAAGGAGGAAGAGAAGATGAAAGAAGAAATACGCAAAACAGGAAAATGTATGGCCGGAACGATTATGGCCACAGAAGTCGAAAAGCGGATATTTGAGCACAAGTGCTACGAAGCATACCGGCTGTACTGGATGCTCTCCCACGGAAATACGCTGCAGGAGTTATCTGGCGCGATCAACAGCCTGGCAGCAGAGCTCGTGGAAACCGACCCGGTCAGCGCGGCGACAGATGGGGATAGCACCAGACACTTGATGGAGAACGCGGAGCAGTCGTTTTTGTGCGACTCTGGATTTTGCGGGGCGGTCTGGGCTAACAAAGAGAAATTCCTGAGTGAGGAATTCTGCGACCCGGATTACATGAAAACCCTGCTCAGTCTCAGAAGCGACGGTGATGAAATGTGGAAATTTTATAAGGCACATTACATGCCAGATTCGAGCGGGGGAAAGAAGCCATATACTAATCAGGAATTGTTTCATGTTCTGTGCGAGCAGGTTGAAATGCCGGAACATCTGCAGTCGGCAATGCCAGCTGATGACGTGCGATCCATCAAACGGGCGGACGGACTATTCTGGAACCGTCTGGAATTTGGCAACAGCGGAAATATTTATCTGGAGATCGGATTGGAATATTTCAACCCTGAACATGAGATCATTGATCTCGGATGTTTTCTGACGCAGGATACCAGCCTGCAGGCAATAGAAGACATGGGAAAACTTCTGGCAGATCTCGTATATGTGATGGATGATCTCGTGAAAAAACACAGAGAAGACTTCGAATGGGAAGGATACCGGATTTGCGGTATCAAGGATGATGGCCAGCCATCTTATGCAAGTCGCTATTACCAAATCGGACTTACGATGTACGAAGTAGGCAAACTCTTAAAAAGCTATCCATACGTCCGATTATTTGATTACAGCGAACATACCGAATCGTATTACTGCACGGGAAAAGACAACGCATTGGTCAAGTGCAAAACCCTGGAAGAGTGCAAGCAAAAAAGAATGTCATGATAAGGAAACAAAATGAGAAAGAGGTGCCGCCGGCATCTCTTTTTTGCGAAAATAGTAAAAAATGACCAAAAAGTGTCATCCGCAAAATGCATTCCAAAAAGATGATACATACTGATTCTGTCATGGAATTTTGAGGCGGGAGCAGCTGCTCCGCAACCTCAGAAATTTTCTTAGGGAGTTTAGTATCTGCCCCGTATGCACGGGGATGAACCCTTGATTTCTACATTTTACTCATTGCCGGATGAGATCTGCCCCGTGTATACGGGGATGAACCATTCCCGGATGGTTTTGTAGTAGGTATTGACGTATTCGCTCAGTACGCACGGGGATGAGTCTATCACTTCTACATTCTTCGCACCACAACGCAAATCCGCCCCGTATCCACGGGGATAAATCTATCTCATACTGCCTACGCGACCATCGGTAGGGATCAGCCCTGCATACACAGGGGTAGGCTCACCGCAACGCTATAGACCTAAAATGTATCATTTCTGACTAATATTGACCAAAAAGTGTTATCCGCAAAAATATACCAATCTAAAATGATACATACTGATTCTGTTGCGGAAGTCCAAGACGAAGGAAAACGGCTTGCTAACAACAGGAATCTGCTTGAGAAATTTAGTATCTGCCCCGTATACACGGGGATGAGCCTAGAGCGAGTGATATGAGAGATATTGAATCATGATCTGCCCCGTATACACGGGGATGGTCCCTTTCGTAGCTTCCATACGAGATTTCGTAGAGAATCCACCCCGTATGCACGGGGATGAACCCAATAGATAGACCATAAATGCGGTGAAAAGCGTTCTGCCCCGTATGCACGGGGATGATTCTGTATCGCCCGATCAAAGGGGTTAAATTGTGATACGATCAAGAAAGAAGGAAAAATACATGAGAAGAATGGTTTGTTTGAACCCAGAAGAGGCTTTCCATATTCACACTTGGCGGTGCGGACATGCCGGAGATGAACGGGAAGATGCTTATATTAGAGTTGCCATGTATCTGGGCGCAAAACAAATCACATTCACGGATCATGCGCCGTTCCCAGGAGACTCTTTCCATGGAAGAATGAAGATGGCAGAGCTTCCGGAATATATTGAAACGCTTTCGGAACTCAAGGCTAAATATCAGGGAAAGATCCAGGTGCGGATCGGACTGGAAGCGGAGTACCTGCTGGATTTCTGGCATATTATGAGAAATTAAGGGAAGATGAACGGATTGAGTATTTGCTTCTGGGACAGCATTTCTATGAACTGGCGCCCGGAGTGTACAGCTTCTCCATGAAAGAGAAGAGTGGGCAAGTGGACGGCATTGTCCGGGCTGAACTTGCCGGGGTAGAAAGCGGATATTTCTCCGGTGTCGCGCACCCGGAACGAAGCTATCGATATCTGAAACCTGGAGAATCGGCAGATATGGGATTGGCAAAAGAGTTCATCATTGTCGCAAGAGAACACCATATTCCATTGGAGCGGAATCTTAGCTCCATGGAAACAGGCCAGTATTACCCGGAGGTATTCTGGAAATATTGCCCCGATGATTACCTGGTAGGGCTGGATGCGCATTCTGTGTCGGAAATGGTAAGAAGATATCATGAGGCTGCTTTCTGGAATAAAATGGAAGAGTAAGAGATGATCATGAAGGCTACAAAGCAACAGTTAGTAGAGAGGTAGTTGTCAATCATCCGAGTTGGAATATATTAGACAGACAGATTTTATTTTTGTCTGTCTTTTTTTTGACCAAAAAGTGTTATCCGCAAAATAGGTTAACATCAGTAGAATGCATTTGGGATATGTCCCCAAAATATCCAAAGTAGAAAATGTATATCTTTATACAATCAAAGAATTTACTCACTTGTTTGTAGATATAAAACACATGAGGCCAGTCACGGAAATTCCCGTGGCTGACCTCACATTTTGGTTCAATGGAGGCTCCATCAATATGGTGGATCCATTTTTACATCTGGTAGCGCAGCAGCCTCTTCAGACCGTACGGATGGAAAGGGGATAACATTCTTTGGAAGGTGCACCTCTGCTTCCCAGAGTGTCAGTTTCTGCTGCATATTCATCCAGCTTTCCGGCCATGTGTTTGTCGCTTTTGCAATGCGAATTGCCATATCAGGACTTAACATCGTTTTTTCACTTACAAATTCTGATAATGCTCTCCGGCTTACACCAAGCATCCTGGCTGCATCGGTGATAGTAAGCCCCAGTGGTTTTATAACATCTTCCAAGAGGACAACTCCAGGATGAGTTGGTTTTCTGCTTATCATACATGTTTCTCCTTCTAATGATAGTCCTGGTAATCCACGAAGTCTGAAGAACTCACTCTGCCTCAAATTCTTATTTTCATGAAACGCTCTGATCCCAGATTACTTCCGGATGACGGTTATTCTTCATGCAATCACGCAGGTACAGGTTAATAAGCGTCTGATATGGAATACCGACTGCATCCGACTGATTCTTAAAATACTCAATAACATTTTCATCAAGATTGATGGTTACCTGCTTTTTATTCGTTTTTGCAAGCGGATTTTTTTTCGGGTTTAAACTCATAATATCATATTCTTCACGCATGATCTCACCTCCAAAATGGTTGTTCATTATAAACATTTTGCTCTGTTTTCGTTGCTTTTCTTGCGGATATGATTCTAATTTTTTCATCTTCTTCGTGATAGCAATGGCTAACAATACAAACACCTTTCCTGTCGGTCATACCTATAATCAGAAACTTGTCTTCTTCAGAATCACCAGATCATCAAACAGAATCGTATATCCCACTTCAAAATGGCCTGAGCCTCTTCAAAGGAAATCCCATGCTTTTTTGGTATTCTTTTCTTCATTCCATTCAAATAGCACTTCTTCACTTCTCTTGATAATTATATAATACTTATATTATAATTATTTGTCTACCTCAAAACTTACTTTTTGAAATCGCTCTATTTTGGAAATTTCAAAAATAGTGGAATGAAGCGGGTTACAAGAATTCCAAAATTGAACTTTATTTTAGCAAAATACTATTTTCACTTTACACGGAAATAAAGTACGAAATTAGCCTTTTTCATCGAAAAAATTTTTTTTACTTTTAGCGGATACCTAAAATTTTTTTACTTTTTTCTCTTTTTTCTCTTTTTTCTCTTTTTATTGAATTTTCTGAATTATTCCCTCAATACAACCTTATTTCTGGCACTTTTTCGATGCTCTTCGGAGAGGGCGGCGTAGTGCCGTTTCGTAGTGTTTACATCGTTGTGCCCGAGAACATCGGCGACCAGGTAAATGTCATTTGTCTCTGCATAAAGATTGCTGCCGTAGGTGCTACGTAATTTATGCACGGTAATATGCTTAGCCGGAGCAACGACTTTCGCGTATTTTTTGACCAGGTTCTCTACGGCATCAACACTGATCCTTTTTCGCTGCATCGATAAAAAGAATGCGCGTTCATGACCGGGTACTTCCTGGATTTCATCGCGTATGGTCAGGTAGTTTTCCAAAGCGTCATGAACTTCATCACCAAAATATACCGTCATTTCTTTACCGCCTTTGCGTGTCACCCGGACACCGTCATTTTTAAGATCGACATCATCGAAGTTCAGGCCGACGCATTCTGATACGCGAAGTCCCGTACCGAGCAGGAGAGTAAGAATGGCCAAATCCCTGGCAACTGTTTTTTTATAATATTTCTGCCGGTGCGGAGTCAGAGTAGCGCCGCAGCTTTCTACGTAGTCTAACAATTCAGCTACTTCATCCGGTTCCAGCCGGATAATATCTTTTTCGGCGATCTTTGGCATTTCTACCTTAGACGGTTCGTTTCGGCTGATCATGTCATGCCGGTATAAATACGTGAACAGGCTGCGCACCGTTGAGATCTTGCGTGCGATGCCGCCGGCGCTGTTCTTAATCAGGGTACCGGTCGCCGGATCTGTATATACTTTCAGATATTCCTGGAATTCTTCAAAATCAGAAAGCGTCAGCTGGTTTAAATCAGACAGGGAAATGTCCTGTATACGGCGATTTTTCCATGCTGGGTTATTCTGGATCAGGAACGTAAAAAACACCTTAAAATCATAGGAATATGATAACCGGGTTTTCGTAGAAGTTGACAATTCACGGCCGCGGAAAAAGTCCTTAATATATGGTGGTAAATCAGTTAAAAGCAAACGTATTTTTTGAGTATTTTCAATTTCTAATTGGTCATGGTATGTAAACCGATCGAATGATGCCATAAAAACCTCCTTTTATGTAACATAAAACTGAAATTTTCGGTACGAATGAGATGTTCAATAAATTCCGAAAATTATTCCGGACGTAAGCGGTACGAAGACGATCAATCACAATAAATCTGGAAAAAAACCGTTAACTCTCGGTAAAATCGTTATTTGTCCGATAGTTAGACATGTATAATAAAAACCCCTACCGCGCTCTTTTGGATGCTTCTATCTTCCTTCTTCGGCTATTTCTTTTCACAAAACAATACGGGCAGGCGTCTTCTGTAGTTACTTTAGAAGCATCGTGTTTTGTTGGCAATATTATAGCACATCACTACGAGTACAGCAATGCGCAATCTTTCTGTTGTGGAATGTATTCCATATTTTTGCGGATAACACTTTTTGGTCAGAAAACAGATAAGCAGAGCCACCCCTGCTTATCTGTCATCAATCCTATTTGTATGTGTATGGTTTTGCTGTCTGTTGCATTACTCCAGATTTGGGTCATCGTTATGCTTCTCCGCCTGCTGCATCTGCTCACGGGTTTCCATCTCTGCAACGAAATCTTCACCAAAAGCATATTCCAGGTCATCGTGCGATAATCCTTGCTCCAGTGCAGCTTCATACAGAGCTTCCTGGTGAGCCTGCAAATTTTCACTGTAATGATTTTTCATCGCACTCACGGACATATCGTAGGCAGGGGTTGCCATGGTATATTGTTTTGCTACATCTTCTAAGATCGCATGCAGGCATTCTTTCGGATGCTCACTAATCTTCTGCTGAATTTCAACGGTATCATTACCAGGTGTTAATTTTACATTCTTCAGAGAGAGCAAGGTGAATCCTGCATCTATCTCGTCATACATGTCAGTGTGGAAGTACTGGGCGGCTGAGCTTGTCAGATTATAATGGTTATATAATTCCGCTGTGACTTCATTCAGTGCTTGAAGTACAGTGCCTTTATCCAGGCCAGCGTTAGAACATACTTTACAAAATTCTAACAGTAAATCTCCGCGACTGCTTATGGTGTTTTCGAAGCTATCGTTACGTATTATGCGAAGCTTGGATTCCATGTTGTCAATGGACTGGTCACATGATGTCTCGGCGTCTCGAAACACATAACGGAATATATCTTTGGCTAAAATCGGTTTTGTCACTTCTTCCGATTCCTTACCATAATATTCTTCGCGATCCAGGATGATGTCCTCACGCGCTATTTTAAGCTCATAATCGATGTAAAATTCTGGTTTGATACCCTGAGCATGGCTAAGGAGAAACCGGTTTGTTTCGTTATAGCAACGCCAATCCACGCACGGTGTATTCTGCTCATCAATGCCCATTGTTTCCCGGGCATGCTGAAGGTTGATTTCCTCTCTGGCAAAGTCAGGCAATCCGTTGTACTGATAATAATCGTACTGTTCCTGCACGTACTCCGCCAGTTCTCCATAAAAGAATTTCTGGAAATCCTGTGCGGAAATGCCGTAATCTTCTTCAAGCCACTGTTCAAATGGTTTTTTACTGCTGAAATCTGGTGCCTGATACCCATCTGCAAGGATGGTAGGATCTACATCTATATCTTCTTTCTCGTCGTACCATGTTGGATCAAACTCCTGCCACGACATCTCTGCATCGGATTCAATATAGTGATAGAAATTTCCATCCGCGGTCAGAGCAACATTTTCTCCGTTTGCCAGGTCTTTTCCATACCAGAACCCTGGCTGCACGGTAAAGCCGTGGAAATCGATGTTTTCTTTGGTGTTGTTATATGTCAGCTGATAGTCCGCTTTTTGATTTTCCCATTTGGAGGCCTCGATCTGTGCGGTACGATCTTTTAAGATCGCATCCAAAGCAGCTTTTGCGTGTTCCATGGTATCAAAGCCGCAGACATGTCTTGCTGGAGCTACGAATTTGCAGCCTTCTGGCTTCTGGCTCAGCCACTCTTCCGGAAGTTTTGCCTTTGTTTCATTTCCGGTCAGGTTCTTTGGCACGCACTGGATGTTATACTGGCCTTTCGTTTCATAAAGGACGTATTCCGCTTCTGTTTCTGGAAGGACGTCTCTCCACGGAACGTAGGACTCCAGGATGACACTGGTTTTATCCGGGGATTTCTCGTATGCGTCCTGCACGATGGAACGTGCACGGAATGCGGAGTTTACGTTTTCGCGGTCTTCATCCAGGATCTTGTCAACCATTTCCTTTGCGGTTTCCGGGTTCACTTCTCCGAGTGCGGAAAGCCCTGCGGTTAACGGATCCTTGGCCTGTCCGTCGTACATGTCTCCCTGCAGAGCCATGTAGTTGTTCAGGCTTTTATCTTTGCATGACGCGTCCAGGAACTCTCCCGCTCCCATCATTTTCTGGGCTTCCATTAAGGTTTTATCATCGCATGCCGGCTCTGTTTTCCCGAGGTCGTTCACGCGATACCGTTCTGCTTCCAGGATGGCGGACATCCGGTCTACAGCCTCGTAAAAAGCCGCATCCCAGTCTGTTTTCTGGTCCCAGGATGGATTGAGGCCGCCAATGGCATGGCTTAACATATTGCGTTCCCCGCCATTATCTGTCACTTCGATCGGTTTAATGTAAGTATCCTCGAAGTACTGCTGTCCTTCTTTGGTGTTAAAAAGTGCATCTTTCCATTCCTGATACAGTAATCCGCAAGCGGCGTATTTTGCCCCGTCTTCACGCACTGCTGCGTCCGGCTGATGGTGATCGTATTTTCCGCCGCCGACGTCCGCGATATAAACGCCATTTCCGTTTAACTCGATGTCCATCGGGTCAAGGCGTCTCGTACGCTGGATCCAGACATCCGGATTTAATGATCTTGCCATTGCGGCACACAGAACGTCATCCGCATGGAATACCCCATCGTGGACGACTAATTTGGATATTGTGGCAGCGCGCTCGGCGGCACGCGTCTGCTCCAGTGTGTGGGCGGCTTTCAGGATACCGTATGCAACCGTAAGCTTTTCTGACAACGAATTTTTAAGCAGATCGCGATTACGGTCTAAATCACGGCGGTCACATTCGTCATATACATACAATGCGCAGCTTTTATCGCTTGCCTGACATCTGTAGCTCGCATTAATGGTGTACCAGCTTTCTTTGTCCGTCCACTGATGATATTCTCTGGTAGACCCTGTTTCGGATACGACATCATAGATTCTTCCGATTTCGGCCGGATCGACCCATTTTCCGTCTTTTCCTGCTACTGCATACGAACCATCCGGGCCTTGCTAGATCCCATACTGTGTTTCGTCACTTTCGAGGTCGAGGGAACCGACTTTGCGAATCGGATAGATGCTGGCTACTGGATCCAAATTATGGGTGGACGTCATAGGCTGATTTTCTTCGCGTTCCCATGCCTCCGCTTGTTCAATGCTCATAAACCTTACTTCAGGCATACTTGATTCCTCCTTTAAAAATTTGTTTTGAACCAATGCTATTTTCAGTATGTCGATGCAACCCGTGTTTTTGAACGCTTTTTTTGCGCACAAAAATACCCATCCCGTTTCAGATGGGTATATCAAGCTGTTAGTCTGCCTTGTTGAATTTCTGGTTGTTTGCAACCAGTTCGGCAAACGTTGCCGGAATGAAGTCATTCAGCATGCATCCCGCATTCAGTGCGTGCGGCATGCGTTTCATGGCCTCGTAAGCTTCATTTCTCTGCGCATGGATATGTGCAAAAATGTGCCAGCTACCACGCGTCTTGCCGTTCCATTCTGCCATCGGGTAATGACAGAGAATGATCTTCTTGCCGTCCTCTTTAATCTCCATGTATGAATGGATCTCGTCAAAGCAACGGCGGGAACGCTCATCTTTCAGGAGATCCCCGTCATGATTTCCCACGATCAGGATCTTATGACCCTTCATCTGCTCCAGATAATGCCAAGCAGGGTATTCGCTTCGGTAGCATACGTCGCCCAGAATATATACCAGGTCATCATCCGTAACACGGGAATTCCAACGCTCGATCAGTCCTGCTGTCATGCTTTCTACATCCGGCCACGGTCTGCAATCGTATTTGATCGCATTGAAGTGTCCAAAATGCAGATCCCCCGTAAAATAAACTTTTCCTACGCTCTGTTTATTCATAATTTCTCCTTTTCTCTATCCCTTTTATAATAAATTCGATTACAGTATGCGAATGAAGAAGGCAAAAAAATGCTTTTTTTTGGCAAATTCAGGGCATGACGGTGTCGTATGTACAAGCATCAGAAAGAGTGTTTTTGCGGATAACACTTTTTGGTCAAAAACATCATAAGATTTGACATGCTTTTGCGAAATCCCCAGCGATTCCATATACCATATCACTTCTTCGTAATGTCTTTTTCCATGCCATAGGGATACTCTTGATTCCGTAGATGATGCCTGCCGCCCCGCCCGTGATACACCCGATCGTATCCGTATCATGTCCGAGATTTACTGCGGTGAGTATGGCCGTCTCATAGGAATCTGTATGCAGCAGGCACCAAAGGGCAGCTTCCAGGGAGTCGACTACGTAGCCTCCTGATTTTATGTTGTGGATAGAACAGTCCGGCAGTTCGCCCGTAAAAATCTTCGAGAAAGTCTGGCTCATTTCTTTGTCGTGTTTATAATAAGACCGGAAAATTTCTGCGGTGTGACGATAGGCCCGCTTGATTGCTGCCGTTGCCCGCATGTCTTTCTGTCTTATTCTCACAAGTTGTATTAGGAATTCCACGTAAAAATGGCAGGCGATTTTTGAGATTGGGTGACGGTGTGTGATGGCTGAAGCATCATAAACGGCCTGTTTTCGGTCCTCGAACTCTCCGTGTTGTATAAGAAAAATGCCACCGGAAGGATCCGCATCAGAGACCCGTTCCCGTTATCTTCTATATGGTTCCCGCCGCACAGGACCGTATCCGTCCCTTCCTTAAATCGGTTCAGGGCCGTATTGGTCGTAAGTCCGATGTCGAAAACCATTCCATCCGGAGAAAATGCCCCATGATCCCTCCAGTTCAAAAAAGCAGTGGCGATTCGTTCTGGGTCAAACTCCATACCGGACAATGCACTGGCAGTTGCCAGGATCATGGACGTGTCATCCGACCATGTTCCGGCCGGCTGGTTATGGGTACCGTGTGCCCGCATACCTGTGACGGGGTTTTCGGATAACTGCTTGCGGTACAGGAATTCCACCGGCACTCCGATCGCATCCCCGATAGCAGCGCCGACAATACCGCTGATCATCGCGTCATTTTTCTTTTCATATTTTTGTATAAGGATTGTGCCTTTTACTTTTTTGGTTAAAGAGTGCATGTCTGTCATGTGTTTCCTTTCGTATTTTTTATTCTGTTTTCAGTATGCATGATTTTATGTCGGAAATAAAAAATCTCGGACATATTTCCGAATGGCATTTTTGCGGATAACACTTTTTGGTCACAAATATCATGGAATTTGAATTTTCGCATAAAAAATGAGCCTCCTCCGATTTCTGGAGAAGACCTATTGGGTTTGGCTGGACGTTACAGCCTGTGCACCGTCGTACCTGCGCTTTCGGCAAAGTGCGGCTTTGTATAGCGGAACGATGTTCCGTTATCAAAGTGATGCCCATGCTGCGCCAGTTCGTATGCACATTCGGCAAAATCTCCGATGTACATACGCTTGATGCCGGCCAGCTTGTCGTAACAGGAAACATGCATCAGATGTTTCCCGCTCATTACAAGCCCGTGCTCGTCTACAAAATTAATGTAGACATCTTCACAGCCTGACATCCCGCAGCGCCAGCGCATGGAGTACCGGTCTTTGCGGCCTTTCTGATAGTACCGCGCCAGCATCTCTTTGACATCCTTATCACGTAAAATAAACGCGATGATGTCATCGACATGCGGGTCACAGCCGGAAAAGAGCCGCAACTCGATGGCAGATTCTTCCGGATAGATATACAAACATCCGGTAGTCGGTCTGGTAGCTTCACACCAGGACTCTTCACCGTTTCCGGAAAAAGTCTTGCACAGGGCTGTAGTGTCGATGGTTGCATTTCTATTCAAACTTCTCATATTTTTCCTCCTTAAACACCCGCATAACAACGGGCGCCTTCTCATTGTTGTTAATGTGTTTTTATTCGAACGGCCACATTTTATGAGGCCGGTTATCTTGCAACCCTCACGCCGAAAAGACATTCACCGTATGTTGGTGCCACTGTCATGATTTTTTCTTTGTGCGAATTGCGTTCTCTATATAAAACATCTCTTATGGTCCGATTATCAATGCAGTAAATGACACTGCATATCTGTTCTTTTTATATCTTACGCATTTTTAAAATACTCAATACCTTCCATAATCAATGTACAGATACAGTATGCATATGGGAAACACATAAAAAATAGGGAAAATCATAAAATATACTTTATTGCGCAAAAAAAAGGCGGGGCATGATGCCCTGCCTTTGTGTCTTATCGGCTCGCAGTATTTTTTGATAATCGAATCGTTTTACTGCGGTTAGTGAACCTTTTCACCTAACCCTTCGGGTCAGATGGAGAGGTCCGCAAATTCCACTTCTTTGCCTCTTATAGCCTGGTTTACCGCATATTCGCATTGACTGTTAATGATCTCGGATGGCGCAGATAAATGTTCCATGCAGAAATCCTTACTGAGAAGTGCAGCACGTGCATGCACATACAAAATCTTGCATGCGTTATCGCGCGCTTCTGTCCAAACAGCAATTTCGTCCTTTTTGGCCTGTTTTAATGCATCATAGTTTTGAATGACTTCGGCAGCAGCCTGATACGCATCACGGATAATGTCAGCTTTTTGCGGCGAACCACTTGCAATAACCGCTTTCACAGGCTCCGTGATTTTTGCCTGCAGCGCATCTTCAAGTGCACGGTCTTCGTCAGGTGTTTTGTCGGCGACTGCATCCCACTGTTTTTTAGTGTTGTCAGTTACTGTCTGATATTGGTCTACAAGTTTGTTAAATTCTATCGTGTACATTTGCCGCGTGAGCACCCGTTTCGCGGTAGTGATCGTGCCAATTTTATCCATGGCTTTCTGATATGTCTTTTCATTTTCGATTCCTGAGCCAAGATCGAAGTGAGCATCCTGGACTGGGATCTGGTATAACCCTTTTGGGGTTGCGATCATATCATCCGGCCGTTCCTTCTGGTCATCAGTCGGGACCGGCACCCTCATGAGGTTTTCTTGGCTCGCAGCGAAGAGCGGGAGCTCGCCAAACGCATATAATGTGTATGCGTCTGTTATGCGCTGCCGGAATTCCCCAACATAATTTCTCCCGAATTTTTCCGGAGTTAATCCGTAATTATCCTTTAACCATTCATCAAAAGATTTCACTCCAACCGGGGTGATCCCGTCCGCCTGTACCGCATTATGTTCACTCAGGTCATCCGCTTTCCATACTTCCGGTGCGGTCAGTCTTTGCCAGGTGCCATGCTGACAGAAGCATGGATCTTCGTATTTTGATGCAAGCGCCCGGTTGAAAAACTTATCCGTCCACTTTGGTTCTTTTATAGGACGAAAGACCATCGGCTCCCCGGTTCTCATGTCCTTTCCATACCAATCACCTTTCAGCAGCATCATTCCATGGTATTTGAGACCCTGCTCATCATTATGCCTCGTCATCTGATAATCACCCTGCACAACGGTCTCTTTTGTCTGTTCTGCCTGACGTACCAGACCATTTGCGGCATTTATGGCGTGTTCCCTGGAATCGAAGAAAGCCATGTATCCATTATAGATTTTTTCACAACCCTCCGGTTTTTCCTGCTCCCATGATTCCGGGAAAGGAATGCGGCTGGAGCGGTCGTCTCTCGAAATCGGAATGCACTGGAGCGTATACGATCCCTCCTGCCGGATATTTGGATAAATTACGAATTTCGCATCGCTTTTTCCGAGCACCGGCCCCCATTTCAAGCTGGTTGGAAGCACGACTACTTTACCGTCGGATTTTGCAAGACAGTCTTTTACCGTTTCTTTCATTCTTTCTTCCGCCTGTGCGATTCTTTGCTCGTTGCCCGCGATTTCCTGAATCATTGCTTCTGCCCGTTCCGGGTGGTTGACCGCAACGGCGGTCAGCGCGGCACTTAACGGATTGCTGATTTTCTCGGCATAGATATCGTCCTGTACGGTCATATATTTTTTATGCGCATTGGACTGTAAGAACTGGCTCGGGAATGGCTTATCCTGGATCGCTTTTGGCAGATGTTGCAAGATTGTCGGATTGATTTCCGGGGCTGTTTTGCCGAGAACGTTCACCCTGTAACGCTCTGCTTCCAGAATTTCCGACATACGGTCTACGGCATCATAAAACGCTACATTCATGCGGATCCCGCCGGGGTCCGGAATATCTGAATCCGGTCGCATGGCGTTAATGGCCAGATTCAGAGCATTCGGGGTGCCGGTATTATCCATTAACTCGATCGGCTTGATATACGTTTCCTCAAAATATGCCTGTCCCTCCGGCGTTTTAAAGAGTTCATCCTTCCATTCGTTGTACAACAGGCCGCAGGCGGCGTATTTGGCCCCGTCCTCACGTACGGCCGCATCTTTTTGATGATGATCGTACCTCCCGCCACCGATATCTGCAACATAAATACCGTTCGTGCCATCATTTCTTGCGTCATCTTTTTCTACCGTATTTGTGCGCACGATCCAGACATCCGGGTTAATGGCCCGTGCCATAGCGGCGCACAGAACATCATCCGTATGGAACAATCCGGCGTGCACAACCAGTTTGTTAACTTCTGACATGTTTTGTTCCCTCCCTTATTTTGTAATCTGTAATCAGTATGGACATCGGCGCCGCTATTTTTTGTGGAATTATACGTTTCGATGCAGATGCTTCCAGTTCGGATGATCCTGGGTATGATATCGCTGATCCAAAGCCAACCTTTGTCCCTTAATGGCGATGAAGCACTGATCTAACTGCAATGAAACGTAATGCAAAACCTCGATAAGTTCTGCATCAAATGTTCGCCCCTGTTTGTGTGGCTTATAAGAAAAACAATCTTGCTCATCGGTCACTCTTGATTTTAGTTCTTCCAGCAGATATCGTCTTAGATCCGGCGGTAACGATTCCAAGTCAGACGTTCCGAGATATACCAGAGTGTCAAATGTATGGAATATGGCCCGCCATGTTTCCGTATAAACCTTCTGCAGCCACTCAAAAGACCGGGCGCAAAGCATGGATGAAATGCCGATATCTGCCCATACCCGTAATGTCTTATGGAAATTCGGAATAATAATATCGTCCGGAGTGGAATCCAGAATCATATTAAGCTGGCGGTCAGGATGTTCAGAGACACGATTCGCAGTACGATTTTTCAACGCATCCGTTAACTGTGTAAAGAATGTTCCAACGTACCATTCCAGACCGCTTCCCATTGACGGGATAAAAATGTACAGGATAGTATTTTGCTCGACAAAGCATTCCAAATCTGTATTTCCTGGACGCATGATGAGCGATAAGTATGACTGAGGAAACAGACCAATACGATAAGAAACGAGCTTCATGATCTGCAGTCTGATATTGATCGGGATTTCCAGTAATGGTGCATACGCCAAAGCACAGCGGTCTTTTGGATTTTCCTGTCGAAATCGACGGATGTTTCGCTCATACGTTTCCAGGTCCTGTTGTTTTTGCGTTCTTCCGCAACGCAGCATAGCAATTAATGTTGCCGGGTCTTTCCGTTCCTTCGGTATATGATCCAGAATATAACAGATGAACGCTTTTAGCAGACTTTTTTCGAGTATTGTTTCATCCGAATCATCGACTACACGTTCCGCGCTTGCATATTTTTGAGTGTTCAACATCATACAGTCAATCATAGCATCAATATCAGCATCACTTCGCAGATAACGGAACGGATTGTAATTGTATTCTTCGATTCCTTTTCCGATATAGGAATCCTTTTGGCGATCTTCCGGGCCATTCCAAAAATCTAACAGCATTACGCGATAGCCGGATTGACGAAAAAGCTCTTTCGTGGTCATAAACAGAGTGCCATCGTGATCCAGAACAATATACGAACCATTCATCTGCAGCAGATTTGGAAGAACGACATGCCATGATCTTCCACTTCCTGGTCCGCCAATTACCAGCACGTTATTGATTTTTTCTTTTGCGCTGTCGACCAGCTCTTGGGTATGTTTTGACAGAATGATGCCTTTGTTTGGGTGTGTTACCTGGCTATCGCCCATCACCTGCCACCTGTGCGGATCTAAATGGAGACGGTTTGAGTTGAACCATCGTATTTTCTTCTTATTTGCTTCTTGTATTTTGCGGAAAATTTTCAATGTTCTGTTTTCTCCTTTCCTTCTTTTTTATCAGTATGTTGCAGTTGCGAGAAAATTAGAATTTTGCGGATAACACTTTTTGGCATAAAAAAAGCCCTCCCCGATTTCTCGGAGAAGGCTTAAGGGTTGTGTGTCAGGCTACGCAAGCAGCGTCCTCAGCTCGTCTTTCAGAGCTGAAGACTCGCACTCAGCTGCCTTTTTGCAGGCTGCCTCGTACGCTGCCAGGGCGCGCTCTGTTCCGGCACGGTCGATCGGGAAACGCCAGCACAGGTGTTCCCAATCATAGTCGATGGTCAGCCACAACCACACGTCGTTGGGGTCGCCATCGTACCCTTCGCCGGCACCAAGCCGCACATTGATGGTCTTCCCGTCAGGAGAAACCACCTGCGCGCTGCGACCCATGGTATACGCTTTCGCGATACGCCATTCGTCTTCGGCGCCTGCACGCCAGAGCCGTGCCTGTGCGCGGTCATCCCAGTCGTATTTCTGGAGTGCTTTTAACACTCCAAGAACATACGTCTGGTACGTCGGCGCTGCGTTGTCTTCCATTCCGGTAACAAAAATTTTACCGAGAAGGGAAGCACTACGCAGAGCCTCGACCATACTCTGCTGCAGAAACATCTCCAGATATTCCCGAAAGAAATTATAGTTTCTTTCGATCTCAATCTGGACGTCTTCCGTACACCCCAACGCTGCTGAACGACCACAAATCATTTCGATTTTTTTTAACTCTTTCATACTTTCCTCCTTCGACGCCCGTACGACCGCGGACGCCTTCCTTTTTTATTTTTTTATTTTTTTACACTTTTATTGGACATACGTAAAGCATGTCCAGTTACATATCATCTCCGTACATAGTTACCGCACTTTGGTAATATTTTTGGAGATGATTCTCTTGTACATTCCATACGGAACGAATTTCATGTAGCGCACGTTGCTACATGTCTTTTAAATTCTTAGGCATTTTCTTTTTTCTCAATGCCTTTCCACTAATGTACATAAACAGTATGTATACGGATCCGTCAAAAAAAGAACGAAAAACATTGCCGGCATATCAGGCAGGAGGTGGACGAAAAATTCCCCACCTCAAACTGAGATGGGGAATGTAATTTTGTTTTTACGCTTCGTAAATTTCAGGTTCAACGCAACCATCAATCGGATTCCAGGTGTCTGCTTTCCGGCATGTATGATCCGTTGCCAGATATAAAAACTTCCGGGCGTGTTTTTTTGAAGGACATTTTTGCGGATAACAGTTTTTGGCTATTTTAGATATAAAATAAAGGAGAGCACAATCGCGCCCTCCTTTATGATACATGCTATTTGGATGTAACCGTTACGAATACTTTCATTGGAATTTTATCATCAATATTACCATTTACGGTAAATTCTCCCGGCTCCAATACCTGCTGCCACGGGATTTCCTCCCATGTCACCGGCAGTGTTTCGGTGGTTCCATCAGTGTACCGCACTTCAGCCTGGCTGGGCAAATCCGGCGTTACACCAATGGCAACGGTATACTTAGTCGATAAAACGTAACTTCGTATCGTTTTTTTCGCATCGGATGTTTCCGCATGTGCTGCAGTCAATGTGATCTCCGCAGGCGCGAGCCCTTCCGCCGATGCGGTTACCGTGAATTCACCTTCTCCATATGGCTTTACGATCGCCAGGACCTTTCCTGCGAACGCTTTTCTTCCGCCCGAGAAGAATGACTCAAGATCCGGCGAATTTCCGTTATCCATGGCAACAAGTTTTCCGGCTCCGCTCACGTTAACCGTTACGCGGGAGGTATCCAGCGTGCTTACCGTGCCATTCGCATCCCTGAGGGAGATCTCAATGAACGCAAGGTCGTCGCGGTCTTCATAAAATGTTTCCTGTCCTCCCCACACAGAAGCGTCGAGCGTGGTAGTCGCTCCTACTGTTTCGATATGATCCCGGCCGTCCGTATTGGCGATCATATTTCCGCGTTCATCGTAAGCAACTGCATCAATGGAACCGTCGGCGTATGGGACTTTCCATGCAAGGTATAAGTTTTCATGCGGTGTGGATGACTTATCCGCACCTTCATAGATCTGATAACTGTAAAGCCCCGTACTGCTCTGTTTGGTTGCGAATTCCTTCCGCCCCAGGGATGTTCTGTTGCCGTTTGTATCCGTGAAGAACAGTTCTACGGATTTTGCATCGCTGTAGACGACAACCTTCACATTTCCATCCAAATCGATGTCCACTGCGTTTTTATCCCATGTCGGCAGCAGGTGTAATGTATGGATCTGGTCATTCCACTGGGACTGATAGAGATAGAAACTGTCTTTTTCAAATCCTGCGGTATCCACGATGCCGAAGTAAGAACTCTTCGGGCTTGGCCATGTTCCCTGCGCTCCGCTGCCCTGGCTCTGCCACGGCGTCGGTTCGCCAAGATAATCAAACCCGGTCCAGGAGTAACTTCCGAACAGATAGTCCCTTTGAATCGTTGTATAGAGCGCATCGCTTGCGCAGGCACCCCATGAAACTCTGGACTCATCATAGGAGGTCAGCTGCTTATCCCTGTTCGTCCCGTTCTGATGTCCGGATGTCTTGTAGTAATTGCGGCTGTTGATGGCAGAAGCGACCTCAGAACCATATATCTTCCAGTCCGGATGAGCCTTATGTAAGGAATCATACTGGGAACCGCTTGCATAGTTCATACCGTTCGTACCGCCGGCATTTGCAAGATCATTCTGCATGGTGATGAAAGTTCCGTTTCCGATTTTACTCTTGTCGTCACCCATTGTGCATGGTCTGGTATTATCCAGATTTTCGATATATGTCAGCATTTTTTTATTTAATGATACAAAGTCGGTGTAAGTACTGATATTGGTCGCAAGTTCATTTCCAATGGACCACATGATGACACATGGATCGTTCCGGTCCCTGCCGATCGCAGCGGCAAGATCGTATTCATACCACGGCATGCTACTTCCGGTTGAACCGATGATCTGATTGTCAGCGCCTATGGTTTTCGTGATCCACGCACTGTAATCATTCACATTGCCGTTCTTGACACTCTCCCATCCGTCGAATATCTCTTCCGTAAGCAGGATGCCCTCCTCATTACAGATGTCGATCAGCATTCTGGATGGTGGGTTGTGTGTGGTACGGATGGAGTTGACGCCCATGCGTTTTAAGATCTGGACCTGTCTGCGGAGCGCCGATCCATGCATGGCAGTCCCCAGCGCCCCAAGGTCACTGTGCATGCAGACGCCGCGGATCTTCATATGTCTGCCGTTTAAGGAAAATCCCTGGTCGGGATCAAAATCCATGTAACGGAATCCATAATCCGTATCACAAGCCTGCAGGAGTTCTTCGCCATCGTATATCTCATTATGGATGGTATACAGGTTTGGTGCATCCGTTGTCCAAAGGTCAGGATTTTTTATGGCGAACGGATTGGAGATTTTTGTATCTGTTCGAGCCGCAGCGGTGACAGATGTATTCACAGAGGATAAAACGGTCTGTTCCCCTTTTTTAGTGATGCTCGTCAATACGGTCAGCTTCTTTGCTTCGTCGCCATCATTCGCGATCGTCAAATCGTTCTGCACGGTCACTGTGGTCTGGTTTGCCTCAAGATCCGGAGTTGTGACGATAATGCCGTTCTTTTTGAAATGTACCGCGTCCGTGATCGTAAGGCTGACATCACGGGTAATGCCGCTTCCTGAATACCACCGGCTGGATGGGACCTTGTTTTCGGTCCGCACGGCGATCACATTGGTTTCACCAGGCTTTAACGCATCTGTGATATCAAAGGAAAATGCGGTGTAGCCATTCGGATGCGAGCCAAGTTTTGTGCCATTGACATACAAGACAGCATTCATGTAAGCCCCGTCAAAATCAAGGGTTACGCGTTTGCCTGCCAGTGATTCAGGGATATTTAAAATCTTACGGTACCAGCCGGTCCCGCCTGGTAAATAAGCACTTTCCGACTCAAGATTCGCATCATATTCCTGGGTAATACTGTAATCATGAGGCAGATCGATCGTTACCCAGCTGCTATCATCAAAGGATACGTCCTGCGCATTTGCGGCATCGCCAGATTGAATTTCCAGTCTGTCATAAGCGGCGTGGTTCCGTTTTCCATGGATAACGGCACTTTAATCTCTTCCGGATCCGACACATCCTGCTTCGTCTGTCCGCTTTTTACTTGATTGACCACGGTTGTCGCGTGGCTGAATTTTTCATACTGCGTGATGTTATTGTTAAAAGTAACCTCAGCTTCTTTGTTTGTGGAAAGCAGGGCTGTCACAGTCTGATCTTCATTGACGGAAGCGTTCTTTACAACTGACACTGGCGTTTCGGATGGAATGTATCTGGATGTCCCGATCTCCTCGATCTGATAGTCATGTCCGTAATCCATCCGGATGGAAGTCGTCCCGTCGATGCTCCCTTCCGGGATTGTAATGGACGCATGATATACTTTTCCGTTTCCGGATATTTTGAACAGGAATGTCGCGTCGCCAAAAGGAGCATATCTCTCGTTGATGTGCTTGTTGATCGTCAAAGCAGCATATTTATAAGAATCGGTCACTTCTACGATCGTTTCATGGGAAAAGATATTGGACAGGTCTTTTCCTGTCAAATCGGAACCGGTCAGTGCGCCATTACGCCACTGGGTTCCGGTCTGTGCATAGACGGCGCTGCCTGTATCCCCTAGTTCGGCTTGGCTGCTTTCAACATACTGTCCGTCCTTATCGTATGAGAATACCTTTTTTTCACCGTTCTGGGTCCATTGGATCCTGTTTAATGTGCCGTCAACGCCTTCGGCGTATTTTCTTAACGGTGCCACAAGGATCCCAGGTTTATCTAACACCCTGATTCTGCTTTCACTGTCCGTACGATCAACAGCCAGCCCATTCGCCGTGGCGGTTATTTTTACAATGGAGTCATTTTCTTTGTAAAGCGTCGGGGCTTTGGTTTCTTTCAGGTAATAATGGCGGGCAGAACCATCGTCATTCAAGTGAAAAACAGCCTGCACATGGTTTACGCCTGCACTGTCGATTTCGGTATCGGCCGGCTGCGGAGAAAATTCCAGTTTCCCGTTTGTGCCGGTTTTCCCGGTATACAGCGCATTGGTGCCGTTTTTAGCATCTGCTTCGGTTGTGTAAATGCTGAATTCCGCATCAGCCAGATAAGTGCCGTTTTCATTTTTCTTTTCGATGATCAATTTTCGTTCACGGTTCGGCGCCATGATTTCTGCCTGGGTCTTTTTTGCGATGCTGTCTTTGCTCAACTGTTCCGCATGGATCCCATTTTTTATCAGCGATGCGGTCACTTCCCGTACGGCATTTCTTATGTCATCCGTGCTGCTGCCGGCTGTAAGCCTGCCCTTCACGAGAGATGCGAGGTAATCCGCGCGTTCCGGTGAAGCCAGATTTTTTACGCTGGTTAAAGCGGAAAGGTCGAGGTAATAATAACGGATGGCGATATCCTTATCCGTGCTCACATCAGCGTCTTCCGTGCCGTAGCGGTTGATCGCATATGGCAGCGGATCGACGGAAGCTTTTATCTGGGAACTTGGAGTATCGTAAGAAAACATCCAGTCGGCCGCATTTTCATTGCGGTAGTGCTCAAAGATACTGCCGATCATTGCTTCTATTGCCGCAGATTCTTCCTCTTGCTCCCCGGCATCCCAGTACCCGTGCTGTTCGGAGCCGTATATCGGTTTCCATACAGGTGTGTCAGCATTCAGGTTCCTGACGTACGGCACGGCCATAAAAACAAGTTTATCAGCTGAATCCGGATCAAAAGCTGCGTTTGAGCCGTTTTTCATCTTCAGATCGGCAAGATTGCCGGCGAGGCCCATGGTATGCGCAATGGAAACCCCAGTATCAAATCGGTTTTCCGTATATAAGGCAGCACTTCCGATCTGCAGGCTTAGGTCGGCGGGCATGTCATTTGCTGATGTGATCCAGATATCCGGCACTCCCGCGTAGCCGTTCGGAGCGGCAGTTTCCCTTAAGATGTAATGGTCATACGTGCTGAAATCAAAAACGTTTCCGTCAGCATAGTTTAAATTTACGGTACCGGTATTTGAAACTGCGATATCATCCAGTAAAGGATCCGGCTGCTCGTCATCAATCGTAAAGGTTCCATTTTCGTCCCGGTCTGCTGCATACAAAGCAAAAGAAGCTCCACTCAGTCCGTTTCCATCCTGATCCATTTTCTGTATCCGGTTGCCCGGGCGATGCTGCAGGTTGAACCTCATGATCAGGTTTGACGCATTGCTGCCGCGCTCCAGGTAGAAAAACTGCAGGGTATGGGATGTGTAGTCGGCAAAGGTGTCCCCATGGAAAGATGAGGTGTCCGCGCCTGCTTTTTCAAACTGCTCCCTGATGGTGCTCGTCTTTTTTGAGTCCGCAGTTGCATCGTAGCTTCTGTCACGTACGATCTGGCCGGTTGAGAAATCAATCGTTGTATATAACTCATCATGGATGCCGCCGAGATCGGATATCAGGATACCGTCAACGAATACCCATACATCATCATCTCCGATGAAGTGAAACTGCATTTTTTCGCTGGTGTCATCATTCATGATGATGCCGTCTTTTGGCTGTTCGAAATCAATCGTCATGTTCAGGCCGAAAAAGTGATTGATCCCTTCTGTCTGGCAGGTGGTATCGCCGGCGGCAATGCTTCCATCCGCCTGTACGCTTACTACATCGGCCGCGCGATTAAACGGGAAAAACTGTCCTATAGTGCCCCGGTTATCGATAATGGCAGGTATATTATAGACGTTAAAACGGCCGCTGTGATCATCTGTCTGGACGAATTCTGCGTAATTATCTCTTCCGTTATATACATAATACCCGTCTTCTTCGTGGAATATTCCATTTACGTTCTTATAAGAATCCTTGCCATTCTGGCTGAAGTCCGGATCAAACAGATAAGCAAGCGATTCATTCTTTTTTTCTTCTGTGTTTGGAAGAAATGTTGCTTTTGACATCTGGCTTTCCGAGAGGTTTAACACCGGGTAGCCATCTTTTAATTTCGATTTTACAAGCCCTTCGTAAGCCATCCCGGAAGACCCTGTCCATGCGTTAAAGTCACCGAACGCATTCTTGGTATCCCCGTTACGATTTAATGAGTTGGCGGTGTTTACAAATTGCAGAATATGATTTTTCCCGATCCCGTTTTCCCAGAATCTTGTCTGATATTCCGCATTGTTTTCACTCCCTTTAAAATAGTCTTTGTCTGTTTTCCTCGTATTCCAATAATCATGCAGATCGATACGCACATTTTCCGGGGATACGGTCTGCAGCCTGTTTTTTAATAAGGCTTCACGGTCAACAGCTTCCAGGTCCAGCGTATTAAAATCAAAGCTTAAAAATGATGCATTAGAACCGCGTTCAAGCTGGAAGAATTTCAAGGTGTGCGTAGTGCCGTCTGCAAACGTATTTCCGGAGAAAGAATCCGTCTTTTCACCGGCTGCCTCGAAGCATTCTTTGATGGTCGTGGCATGTGTGGTCTCATTGGTATTATTCGACACGCGTTTTACGATTACATCGCCTGTCGCAAAATCGATGTTAATTGCCTTTTCGTCTGAGTTTCCCCCGCCATCACCGATCAGGACATCATCCACAAATACCCAGATATCATCCGTACCGGAAACGTTAAAATGCAGATTGGATGACGTTGTATTGAAACGGACGGTGCCATTGTTAGTCTTTGCGAATTCCATTGATCCGGTCAGTCCGAAAAAATGGGTGAATTTTCTGGCGTCGATGCTGTTTGGCGTTAATGTGCCGTTATGATTCGTAAATACCTTATCAATGGACGCAAATGGGAAATACTGTCCCTTCTGCCCGCTATTTGTCTTGATCCCCCATGTATCATACACGCGATAATAACCATCGGAATCCTCATCGTCCGGGGTTTCGATAAATTCGGCGAAATTTTTGGTGCAGGAATAAGTATATCCGGCTCCATTTTTTGACAGTAAACCCTTTACGTTCCGGAAGCTTTCTTTTCCATCATGCTCTTCTTCCGGGTCAAACAGGTAGGACAAGGATTCCGTTCTATCCCGCCCGGATAATTCCGTTGCGGCAGATAATTTGTCTTCTGAAATATTTAAAGCGGGATATCCATTTACAAGTTTTTTCTGTACCAGCCCCTGATACGCAGACTGGGAACTGCCGATCCAACTGTTCCAGTCTCCAAATTTATCAGTATCCGTCACGCCGGAGAACTGCAGTACATGATCTTTCCCGATATTTTTCTTCCAATATCCGGTTGCAAGTTCGTTTTGCCGGTCTGACGCGCTCCATCCGAAATGGTCCGCTTCCGTCTTGGTTGTATTCCAGTAATCAAAAAGATTTAACGTCAGTCCGTCCGGAGAATCCGTTTCAATGCTGTTTGCGTTCAGTACTGCTTCATCAAATGCATTTCCAGCGGATAAAAGAACCGTCACTGAGACAGGCTCTGCGGCAGCTGATAAACGGTAAGTATCTGAGTTTATGGATGCATGGATTGTAAATTCTGCCGCCCAATATGGAGAGCCGTCCTCGTAAGATGCCGCATCAGCGTTTGAAGCAGTGGCTATAACGTCATCACCTTCATCAATTTCCGATTCTTCTTCATATTTCGTCAAATAATCAAACAGCGGATCCAGATCCCATGTGATCGGCACTGTTGCGATTGCCTCGGAAACGGTAGCCAATTCCGCTTCTTCTGTACTCTTTACTGTTTCGAATGTTTTTTCATGCTTTTTTGCCGCACTCTTGCTGCGGTCATCGAATAAATCGTAGTCCGGAAGATCTTCTTCGTCCTCTTCCTCTTCGTCATTCTGCACGGGACCAGCGATTGTCCGATCGATATTGCTATCGGACGCAACTGGCCATTCGCTTTCTTCCTGCCTGGTTGACGTGCTGATGCGTTGCTGGGCGTAGCCGTATCCGGCCGCAGAATGTAAATCTTCTGCGGCAGCCCCATCGCATCATTCCCGTCATCGGCACATAACGAATACCCTTCCATGCTGAGTTTTATTTCCCAGCGATTATGTGACTCAGACCAGTATACGGAGCTGCTGTCCGTATCGAACGTCCACGCACGGATAGGTGACTTCGCATTTCCTGCAAAAGATAGTTGAATGAAATTTACCGTGAACATGGAAATGACCAGCATGATCGCTGCCAACCGTCTCGGTAATGATTTGGATTGATTGTAAAAAAATTGCATAGCAGATACACACCCCTATTCTGTTCCAGCAAAAACATTTGATAAAAACAGTATGTCGGATGTTTGCGAAATCCCCGCAAAAATATAAGAGTAAAATGATCCGGCAGGAGGTGGATAAAAAATTCCCCACCTCAAACTGAGATGGGGAATGTAATTTTGCTTTTATGCTTCGTAAATTTCAGGTTCGACACAACCATCAATCGGATTCCAGGTAATTTTATAATCCTCGAATCTGCGTGGCTGGTCGATCTCGTCTTTTAATTCGCACTCCATGTTGCGGATAATCCGCGCGGAGCTGGTTGCCGGGAACGGCTCTTCATGTTTCCACCAATACATTTTCCTTACTTCCATGCTGCCTTCCGGTCTTGCCGCGGACGCGTCACCTTCAAATAAATGCATCAGTGCCATTTTTAACACATGGACTCATCAAATTCGTCAAGTCCACTGCTCAAGTGATAGTCGGATGTCTTCTCAAATTTCGCAAGATCAAAGCGTTCCACGCCCGTTTCCGAATGGTCGGTGACGTCCTCTCATGACTAAAGTCACGAGCTTCCCGTGAGAGCTCCTCACGAAAAGGCATCGTTCCCATAGATTGAGACTTCCCTTATATTTCCGGACATCACCATTCCCGAAGAATGGATATAGCCCGGGTTTTACGGGTTCGGGGGATGCGTTCGGTCCGGGACCTACTGGCTGACCCCACGGGAGTACGCCGGACTCCCAGGATATAAAAATGGTTACGTGTTTCTTATGACAGGTTTATGAGTTACGTTTTTTCAAGTTCATATTTAAAATCCAAAGCACTGCGGCATACTCTGCCCGGTGCTTTTCATTGTCTGAATGAGACGTTCCTGCAGCTGCAGGAAGTTCTGGAAGCGTTCTTTACATGCCTGCTGATTCGGTATGGCCAGATCGTCGGACGGGTTCTGGATCAGGAACGCGCTGTAGAGGTCCCTCTGGACGGTATGTCCGCCGATCTCCTTCTCACGTTCCGAGAGGAGTGCTTTGACGCATTCCCCTGTTACGTGGTTATACTGGCTGGCCTTATAGGTCCGGGTCTGGATCTCCAGGACGGCTACGCCAAGGAGTCCCGCCTTCCGTTTTAGGATGGTGAGAAAGGAAGCCGGGGCCCGGTTATTTAAGGACCGTCCGAACCGTTTCTTCTTTTTAAACTTCCGGATGAGCCTTACGGTTCCGTCTTTCTGCTTCACCGGGGAAGCATCTTCCTTTCTGGCGGTGTCCTTGGCCCGTTTCTGTAAGGCTCGATAGTCCATATGCTCGACGTAGATGGTATCCGCATGGGCTAAGAAGCGGTTGGCCCGTTCCTCATGATCCTGCTTGATGTAGGCTGTTTTCTTCCGGTAGATGGCCCGGAGCTTCTGACGCATCCTTTTATATCCCTTGGAGAAGATCCAACGGTCATGGTTCTTCTGGTTGATCGTTCCGTCCTCATGGTACTTCCTGGGGTTCGTCATCCGCTTGGAGATATCCATCCGGTACTGCAGGTCACGGATCTGACGGTTATATTCCGGAACACGTGGTGCGAGCTCCTCCAGGAATACGGCTTCATTACTGACAGCAGCCATGGTGGAAGTCCCAGGGTCAATGCCCATGGGGCCCTTCCCGGATGTCCGTCCGTTTACCGGGGCGTCACTGCGGACGCATACCAGTGCGTAATACCGCCATCCGGAAGGGAACATCTTCCGGCTGATGGTACAGTAGGCGATGGTCCCCTGTAAGGCTTCCGCGATATAGTGCTGCTCGGAAATACGGTTCGGAAGTTTGCAGGAAAGCGTCAGGCCGGTCCATTCCACCGTCATGGTCTCCGGATGGAACTTTGCCCCGTTGGTGTTTGACTTGCCTGTAATGGTACTCAGTTCACATTCCTTTTTGTAATGAAGCTTCGTTCCGTTCCCGAACAAGACTTTCTCAACACCCGCCCAGACGCGTCCTGCCTCTGCCTGGACCTGCTGGGAGGATACCAGATGGGAAAACCGGGAACCGCATTTCTTTAACCAGGACTCAAATCCGGACTTGGAAAGCTCCATGTCCGTACGGATCGTGTTTAATACCTGGTTGATGGATTTGATCTCCTTTTCCATAGCAGTAACCTGTTTTTCAAGTTCCCGTTCTTCTTTCCGGGTAGAGGGAACCTTCTGCTGTAGTCCGTCAAGTTTCTTGGATGTTTCCAGACGTTTCTCCATGGCGTCCTGGTACGCTTTATCATGCTCCAGGCGGGATAAAAGCTTATTCCCGTGTTTGACGCAGACGTTATGGATATGGGTCATGGCACGGAAGCGTTTTTCCATTGCCTGGGAACAGGCTTTGGTATTCAGTAGGATCTGTACGGTATGCATGTGTTCCCTCCTTTCAAGATTTACTATCAGTATGTCGCATCTTAAGATCTTGGCTTTTTGCGGATAACACTTTTTGGTCGAAATGATAAAAAGCATTGATTCATTTGGTTAGATAAGAGTACAAAAGAAAAAAGCTGGCACAATTCATCTCACGACTAAAGTCACGAGCATTCTTGTGCCATGCTGGTAAAATACCATTCCCGCACTCATATATCTGCGAAAGACACGGAAACAGGAGCAAGGCACAATCTATTTTTTGCGCGTATTACCGGATCACGGTTAGCATACTGATAACGGATCATAAAATAAGAAATTGAGGAGGAAAAAGAATGAACACAACAGCAGTTACACTGAAAGCGATGCAGAAGATCCCGGAGGAAGAATTCGGAAACATCGCCCGCATGCAATACGGGATCTCAAAAGGCATTGAGGAAAAGAAGGCATATGTCGTGAGCCATGCCAGTGAGGAGATCGGTGAAGATGTGTCAGCCGGGGTCTTTGAGCATACGTACCGTGCGATGCATGATTACGGTATGGATGTTCAAGATTCCGAAAGATGGGCGTGGCTGAATACATTGTTTGGATACGATATCGGCGCAGAACGAGCATTGGATGTGATCAAATGGTACAACGACAATGGTATGGATGTGCTTGGCCTGACTGCAGATGACAGGGAAAGTGTTCGTAATGTGGCGGAACTGGAACTTGGATTTCATTTTAATTTTGCCGCATTTGCAAAAGAAACCCCGGATGCGATCAGCTATCGCTGGCCGGAGCACATCTGACCAATAAGCACTCAAAGAAAACACGCAAACATAGCCGAATGGTATTTTACCGGGCTGTGGGAACGACGGAGGAAAAACGATGGGAAAAGAAGACAGAACCAATGGAACAAAAAGCACTCTGGAGGCAGAAAAAAGCGTTTTTGAGCAAAAATGCTATGAAGCTTATAGCTTCGATGGATGCTCGCTCACGGAGAGACGCTGAAAGAATTGCTCCATACGATCGGCGACATTGCAGCGGAATCTACAGAAGAACATGCTATGGTTGCTGCAACGAGCGAAAGCAGCGCAAAAGCACTTCTGAGTGAAGCCCATAACACTTTCATTATGGAGACTGGATTCGATGGTAGTCTGTGGGTCTGCCTGGAGGAATTTTTGCAGACAGAGTTCCAGGATCCTGGCTACATGATGGGTCTGATCGATCTGATGGACGATCACGAAGAAATGTGGAAGTTTTACCGCGAGCATTATATTCCGGAAAAGCAGGAGTATTATGTGACGATGAAAGTCGAAGGCAGGTTTATCACGAAAGTCCTTGCGGAAACGATCAAGGAAGCTAAGGAGCTGGCCGTCAGCGAGTACGAGAACGCAGATTTCGGGAAACTGGAAGATATTGACGGCGACTGTATTATCGTGGAAGATGCTGATGGAGATTATGTGTGGGAAACCGGAGACCCGGATCCAGAGGAATAGATTGGGTGCTTGCGCATCCGGAACAATATGCGCTGATCAAAATTGTATATGATCAAAATGGAGGAACGAATATGTCTGAGAAAGAGAAAAAGGAACTGGATGAAATCATTGCGCGTTGCCATATCACGAAGGACGATCTGTATATGGAAGCCGAATGCGTGGAAGAATACGGTGAGTGGATGCATATGTCTCTTATGGGATATAGTGCGGACAGTCTCCGCGAAGCGGCAGAGCGAATGACGAAATGATGTTATCACAAAGAGGACTGCAATTTTCGCAGCCCTCTTTTTTTCGCCTTACTGTTTGGCGTTGGGGATGTTACCCGGGAACAGTCTCTTATCTTTCTGCATAAAAAACGAGGCTCCCTATAGCGGGAACCTCGATAAAAATTAGCAGTATGCAGAGTAGTTAAATCTTCCGATGTGTGCATCCCAGTCAAAATCTTCTGGCAGGTACTGCCCCATCTTACGCCGGAACTCATCCACAAAATCTTCGTACGATCATACGGTCTCCTCACGAAACTCATAGGACCGTCCAGATCGCGGTCGCAGAAAACCATGTAACTGGTTTCTGAACGAAGGTCGATCCAGTTTACAAATTCCGGATTCTCGCTTTTCTCTTCGCCCACTATGACATATGGTACATTAAACTTACCGTTGACGCGGTATGGCATAAAGCGCATACCATCATAAATATCATCGGCCGGGATTCTTACGATGCCGAACCTCTTCTCTGATTCAGAATCCATAGCAATCTCCGTTCCTGCTAAGTTAGAAGGAACGTATCCGCAATCCTGATAAGCCTCAGCGGTTAGCTCAAATGCTTCATCCGGGTCATAGGTGGCTGCCGAATTAAATTCCTCATGGGAGTATTCCATTGCCATTTCCAGTTCTTTCGGGTTTAAGGCCAGGTACCGTTTAAGGAAACTCATAAATTCCTCCTCGTTTAGTCTTAAACCACTTCCATAATATCCTGCATTCCATTCGCTCATATCTTTTCTCCTTTTTTCTGGTATAATATTGTTTTCTTACGCATGACATATAATGAAATCATCCGGATAAATAGCGTCGATCATGATTGCCTGAAACTCAGCATATCGGAATGCCTGTCCTGGCATATATGGAGAATATCGACTGTCTGCATGAATTCCATATACGCGGCTTCCTACTTTAGGCTGTTCCAAGAACCACAATATCGTTGATCCAGTAGTTCCAAACTTTCCATGATATTCGTACAATGTGTGCATTTTTGGCACAGAATCCTGTCCAGGCCATGTGCACAATCGTCTTATTTTCTTCATCGGAACCTCCAAAATGTCCGTGTTATGATAGGTGTTTTTGCGTCTGTCATGCCCCGCCAGGCTGGCTCTATGTCAGCTGAACGGTTATAGCGGTCACTTTCTTATGACGCAAAGCTTTCTTATTTTTCCCAAACGAAATTCCCCTTGGCATCTTCGATGATGATGCATTCACTTCCAACCACTTCGAGCGGATCGAGGTTCACATCCGCGAATCTTGATTCTGCCAGCCCCTTCGCCTCATCTACTGATGTTGCCACAACCTGGGTGACATATCGGCCGTCGACTTTGATCGTTACCCAATACGTGGCCAGGACTGGCTGTCTGGTAGGTTTGATATAGTGATTGGTGTAGAATTTCCGTAAGGAATCTGATGTCCCCATCATGTTGAACAGGGAAGCCATATAACGCTGATCCAGAAATTCATTTTTTAAGAATGCGTCCCTGCTCTCCCATAAATTTCCGCCAGAGCCGGATAAGACCTGGTCTTTCGCTGTGGCGATCAGTTTTTCCTGATCTGTTTCAGCAGTTGCCGTGTCGGATACAAGCTTTTCCGTTTCTTTTGCGACCAGATCAGATACCGTTTCAAGCAGTTCTAACTGTGACATTCCGTGCGACATACTCCACCAAAACTTGTATGCTTCGTAGCATTGGTCCTCGAATGCTTTTTTTCGTTTCTCTAAAGTTGCAGAAGCTTTCTTCTGATTACCCATGGTTTAACTCCTTTTCTTGTGATTCAGTTTTTGTGTCTAACAGTCTCAAAAATTCATCCTTCAGGTTAAACATGACTTTTGCATATCCGTACTTTCGCATTAATCTAGCAAATGTACTGGAATCGTGCAGACGGAATAAATCTGCAAGTCTTGTTACGTTATCCGAGAAAGGACGGCGCTTAAATTGAGCTCCAAGAAGCCTTAAAGGCCCGGTTTTTGTCTGGTAAAATTGCGGCTCCAGGACCTGATAATCCACGCGGTGTACATGCGTTGGCACAGTACGGACCCATGATTCGCCATAACATCGCGCATCAGGTACATACTGGATGATTGCTTCTGTATTCCATATTTCCTGTGCCTGCATGTAATAAGCATGAATGATAGCTGGTAGCCCCAACTGCTGCATGGCCTGTATCGTCTCCGGTCCGGACGGCATCGCATTGACACAGTCTAAAATCCGGTTTGAAACGCAGATTCTTGGGATCGTGTCGTCCTCTCCTTCTATCCTGCTTTTCGGGACGCGCGGTTTAAAAGTATCCACGACGTCAAATGATACATGGATGTATTTTGTCTGCGCCATGGCCATACCTCCTCAATTTTTCTCAAATGAATGACAGATCGTCTTTGGCGTTTCTGTTGCCCATCTGGAAAAATCAAGCTGGAGTTTCTGGTTTTTGGCAGCAGTCATTACCAGTTTTTTATGCTTTGCTCCCAGTTCCAGAACGGAAATCTCATGATTCAGTTCCCAGCATTCACGATTTAACAGCAAGGCATCTTTCCAGGGCAGCTGATATCCCATCAGGGTGTTCAGCCATGCGATCTCGTTCAGGTCATATACGGACATCCCATATTCTTTGCCGCTTCCAAGCAGACCGTCATAAAAATAATGGATACACGCTTCATCCAGTCCCTCATCTGGGAACATGTACGAATTTGGATACGCTGCCTGCAGTTCTTTTAATTGTTTTTTGAGTTCTCGTTTCATTCTTGGTACCTCCATTTCTTTAATTGAATGTTTACGCTATCAGTATGGCGATATTGTGGCTGAAATTTGATGCAAATAAAAAGCAGAGCCGAAGCTCTGCTTAAGATGATGGTTGCTGCTGTTGTGTATACGGTTGTGCATATCAAGACCGGAAAGACTGGTTGCAAGCCTTGTCCTTTCTCATTTTATAAAATAGGCGTGTTAATACTCGCGACTTTAGTCGTGTAGATACAACACGCCAAACGGCAAGGCGGCTTTATGCCGCCTGCTGTTTACGCTACATATACCAGGCCCTTGTTCTTTTGGACAACCCTTACGACTTTTGCCGGAAAGTTTTTCTTGTCCTGCCCATAGGCGCGGTAATACGCGCCGCCAGTCAGCTGACCGGTCATCACGAACCGTTTTTTCTGGTATACAAATACAGCCCCCGGCATCATCCGGCCTTTCGTATTGTAATGCCTGGTACTTTTCTGCACGGTGACTTTGGACAACATCCGGTTGGCTGTTTCCTGCCCATACCGTTCTGTCATATCCGCAATCCAGTCCTCCAGGGAATCTGTTTTCTGATCCATCCGCTTCTTGCGGTTCTTTGCAATGATCTTCCCGTCATACCGGTAAGTGCGTTCCGTCTGGTGATGGATCCTGGCGCGGTTATGTCTGCGGAACTGTTTGATCTCATACGGTTCCGTCTGCATGACCGGCTGTACGTCCTTCAGAATACTGGCTGCGATACAGTAAGCGTCGATATCATGGTCCTTCTCCAGTTCGTGTTTCTCGCGGAATTCCTTGGTGTTCCATCCGTTCGTCACATGGGTATGTCCCGGATACCGGATCCCCAGTTCCTCTGTGAGGGACGGGATGATCTGGTTTAATACGGACGTCCCACCGTATTTCTTGCTCAGACCGTCCTTTCTTGACTGAAGTTTCTCGGCAGCAGCCTGGTCTTTATGTACCCGTTCATGACATTTTTCGCAAAGTCCGGCGATATTGTTTATCGTATTGCTGCCTCGCCTGCTTCTCGGTATGATATGATGGTAATGCTCAATTTCCCGTTTCCGGCATAACAGGCAGAGCCCGTCCTGCTGGAGGCTGACCGCGGCTTTTACTCCACCGGTCCCATGCAACGGTCCGCGGCAGAAGTCGATGTCCCGCTTTTCCATGTCCGGGTTATCCAGCTGCATGAACGCGAACCGGTTGACCTCCAGGACCATTTCCGTTACCGGGAGGATCCCGGACAGTTTCCGGAAAGCTTCCAGATGGGTCCGTAATAACTGTGTAGCCGTAGGCGTTAGCCATCCTTCCGGACGCAGCCGGTTGTTGAACCTGGATTCCGTATTGATAATGTCTTTCACTGCCAGCGGTTCCTTGCATCCCGGCAGGATCCTGCGTTTAAATGTTTGGCTGTTGTATGCAGCTTTTTTGCCAGACGTTTCCTTGCAAGGCGTTCGCCCCTTCGGGATGCCTGCCGGAATGACCGGCGGTCATTCATCAGGGATACGATCTCCTTATTACGCGTTTCAATATGGGCACGGTACAGCTCTGTTCCATCAGAACGGACAGCGGCCATACCAATGTTGGTTCTTCCGGGGTCCTGTCCGGCAATGACCGGCTGGAGGATCCTGGTTTTGGTTGGTTTTAATAGCTGGATCGTGAACGGCAGAGTATCCACTGCTTTTGCCTGTCCGGATTTTAACATCCGGCGGACCTTCCCGTAACGGCAGGTCGGCATGAGCGGTTCTCCGTTCATATCCAGTACGTAAACATATCTCATAGTTCTCCTTTTTTGCTGTAAGCCAGTCACCGCCAGTTCCGGCCCGGTAGATATCCGGTCCTGGCGGCTTCTGTTAAGTTTCCATAGCATTGGCATACCTAACCGGAGCGTGGGGCTTGGAGTTACCCGCACGGCGAACGGTATGTCACTGCTCTGCTCGATCATTCAAGCCTCCGTCGCGAGCTTACCGAGGCAAGCCTGTGACTTCAGTCATGGGTGATTGACGATCCGGACGACAGCAGGTGTTTCAGCCTTTTCCTTCCCGATGCGGCAATTGACCTCAATCGGTGCCAGCCACAAAACTTTCGTTTCTTTGCGTCCCGGCCCGATCCGGTAAATATGCCAATGGGCTTTCCGGATGTGCGGGCGCGGGGACTTTCCGGTACCATGAGGCCGGTTCGTATCTGACGATTCTGTCAATCTACGCCGTACCTCCGTTGCGTAGCGGACCCCGATATCCCATTTCCTGACTGCTGATGTCTTCAGCTTTCCGGATGGACGATAAAACGTTTTCTGTACTTCGTTTTCCGTGATATCCGGCTTCTCGGATGAGATATATGCCGCCAGCAGTAACGCTGTCCTTAATGCCTGCTTGATTTCCGGCATGCCGGCATTCGCTTCGATCAGGTCATTTAGGGTCTGGCTGTCATCTGCGTCATCGACAGCGAAAGAAACACCTCCAAATAGCAATTCCTTCGTTTCAGGTACGCCGGTTAAAACGACGAATCCTGCAAATCCGGCTTCTTCGCCTCAAAGGGTACCTTTCCGTATGTCAGGAAAATCCCTTCGATGAACGCATGTGCCGTATTGGAAATGCCGTCTCCGGTCGAAGTCATGCGGAGATCGGAAAGGTCAAAATATACCGTCCGAAACGGCATCTTGATCTTTCCGGCCGGGAAGGATAAGTCATCCATTCCGAGCAGGTCTTTCGCCAGTTCCGGCGTGATCTTGTAAGCCTGTTTGTATTTCGTCCAGTCCGCAGCTACAAAAGCGGTCCTGGAAAAATGCAGGCGTTGTGAGCCTTTGACCCCGTACCGGCTGACATCAGCCAGTTCGGCATAATGCTTATCGCAGTCAGCGACATCCGCAAAATACGGTGCGTCCGGATCCTCAATCATGTTTTTTATGAATCGGATCGGGAGGTACTCCTCATTTGCGTTTTTCCGTTTCATATTTTTCTCCTTTTCTTTCTCTGTGGTTCAGATTTTATTTTTTCCAAAAGGCATTCCCCTGCTTGCGGATTCTGCGTCCACATTTCGGGCAGAACCGAATGGCGTCATCAAACGAATCCATTCCGAAGTCATATCCGCAGCAGACCGTAATCCCGTCTTCCAGGTCCGTTTCTGAATCTTCGCTGACCGGACGCACACCGCCCCAGAACTCTTCGTTCGCAGTCTGATCAAACGTCTTTATGCGGATCACGCTCCAGGTAGTGTCTTTTGATTGACAAGTCAGGTCTGCGTCGCAGCGGTATGTGTCCAGGACTGTGTCATAATGTTCTTCGTCAGACACATCGCCATCCAGGATGTACTCGCGGACCAGATGCGCGGCTTTCAGTCCCATGATAAATGGATCTCCGCCCTGTTCCTTAACAACATACGCCGGCTCATCGTTCCAGCCGCGGTTTTTCACATCCTGCGTCCACACAGCAACCAGGTCGCCGACATGCAGGCTGTTGCCATCACTATCGTAAAGACCAGTCGGATCTCCGCAGGTTCCCATAAATACATTTCCGCTTTTTAGTATTCGTTTCATGTTTTCTCCTTTATTTTTTTGAAGTTGGCCGACAGTTCCGTTGCATTTTAGAATCAGCCGGTCCATCCTCCCGTGTCTACCCGTAGCCGCTTTGGGAACGTTTCCTTTAACCAGTTGTAAAGCCAGACGGTTTCTTTAGTTTTTAGGGCATGCCGCCCAAGCAGCTGCCATAATCGCATTGGATGATCCGCGGTGGCGAGCCATGCTCGTATCTGTCGCACAGTGTGCATCCGCCATCGCCCATGATCTTTAAGTGAGTCCTCAGATCTTTCGCACTGACCAGATGAAAGTTCAGGTGCGGCAGGACGTACTGCATCGTTCTGCATACATCCTGGCAGTAATCGAAACAATCCATGGCCCATTCCTTATTCTCTGTGTTGTCATCATCATAAAAGGTGATGTAGCGCGCGAACAGGATGCTGATTTGCGATATGGTATCCACAAAAGACAGGCATAGCTCCCGATGTTTAGCATCCGTCAGATACGCCTGTGTGGTTGAGCGCGTGATCCATTTTGGATCAATCGGCTTGTCGTATACCCATTCAGCGTATTGGCCATATCCAAACCGTTCCATACGCTCCGTCTCCAATCCGGATGCATCGATCTGCAGGATAGTTGCCTGCCCCAGGATCTGCTTCCAGTATGGGAGACTCGATTTTTCCGTCAGATAAATCCTTGTGTCTTCTTCCCCGGCAAGCCGGCTCCGCTGACCGATCATGGGGCAGAGTCCATTTTTAAGGATCTTTGCCGCCGTCGCCCGATCGGTCACATGATATAAATATTTGCATGTACAGCTGTCCATAATATTCCTCCCGATGTCCGTATCCTGCATGGTTCTTATCTTCGGCCATTTCGAAGACGGTCCAGGAGATAACTGTCGATCCAGCGGTCCTCGACCGGGGCCTTGACACTGGTTTCTGCGTCATTATCCACTTTCCAGCCGTTTTCTACCATCTCGGCCGCCCGGATATAAGCTGCATCCTGTGTTGCCGCTTCTGTTTCCGGGATCCAAACCTTCGAGTAAGCTTCCTGTTTGATGCACACCAGATGGCCCGGTTCATTATGCGCAATATCTTCCGCGCGCTTGATGGCCTTGGAAAGAACGATTATGTTGGAATTGATGGCAATGCTGTGCTCGGATATCGTGTAACGGCCGGCGTATCCCATCTCATCCAGAACACCGGGTAATGCTTCTCTTCCTTTTTCTGACATATCGGTCAAATAATATCGCTGCATTCTCATACCGTCGCACCTGCCTTTCTGTTGTGTCTGGTAGCACATTTCCAGATGAACTGTGCGGCCTTGTGCGTGTTACGTTCTGTCAATTTCTTCATTTTCACTTTCCTCCATTTCTTGTGTGATGTAATGGTTACGGTATCAGTATGGGAAAGTCAGACTGCTTTTTTGGCATAAAAAAACCTCCTCACGATGAGAAGGCTTTGGGTTCCGGTTTGCGATTATTTTCTTGTTGGTGCACCATGCATCACAGCACGGTATACTTCTGCGCGGCTTAATGGACGGCTGCATTCCGGATATAACTGATTCCGCAGCTCCATGATCTGCATATCGAGCATGCGATCGCGCTGCCGGTCCAGCAGAAACAGCTCCAGCATAGGCGTCTGCGATTCTTCTACCATTGTTACATTGATACGGGCATATTCATATGCAATCTCTAAGTCGCGGACCGTAATTTTTTCTTTGCGGTGGATGTCTTTGTAGACCAGGTAATTGATCCGGTCTTTTACATCTGCCGTGAGCTCGTGTAATACAGTATTCGCATCCACAAAAATCACCCCCTCTTTTCGCTTCAGTATGGCGCATCTGTCCGTTTTCCCTGGTGTGCCACAGCCTCAGGGAATAGGAACGCATGCTCCCGCTTCAGTGCTGTCAGTATGGGGATTGCAGAGCCGCAAAAACAAAAGGAAAAAAGCAGCCTCCGCTGTTTTGGATGGCGCCTGGCCGAAACCGATGCGTGCTTCTGATGAATAACTCGGCAAGTAGTTTCTTGCTTATTTTGCGGATAATATTTTTTGGTAAAAACGAAAAAATGGCATACAAAAAGACCTGCACGGTTGTGCAGGTCCTGTCTGTTAGAAAATTCTCGTGATCTGATGGTAGATTACGGCATCCTGTGCGGTGATCTGATGGTCCATGTGATGATGACCAAAAAACCATCTGTGATAATCCGTTCTCTGTTTGATCTTCTCAAAGTATTTGGTTAGCGGGTCCGACGCTAACGCTCCGCCGCCTAAGATAGCCAGGCTGGACGCCGGCCCGTCATGAGAAATGATAAAATCCGCTTTCCAGTGATTGGCTTTCAAGGTCTCATATCCATGCAGCATCTCGGTCTCAGATGGCATCTCGGCTCTCCACCAGTCGACGCCTTCGATTCTCGTACTGCATCTGGTCGTCCGCAGTATTTTCCGCTTTTCATAAATCAGAGGGTCATCAGGCTGCAGGATGCCGGCCGTATAGTCGCGTCTTAATTCTTCGGCGCTGGCCAGTCCGTTGATGTCGTGGGATCTGGCGCCGCCAAATGCAAACACATCCACACCGTCAATCCGGTACATCTCGCCCCGCATCAGGTGGATGACATGTTCGCGTAACTTATGGACGCGTCCGCCCTGCCATTCTTCTTTCGGCATGGCATTTAGCCGGTCGAAGTTCTCGTGGTTTCCATCCACGAATAACGTGGTAAAGTTCTTATCCTCCAGCCAGTTAAGCCACCAGGTTTCTGTTTTGCTTTCCTTGTCTTCTGCGAATACCAATCCGAAGTCGCCGCAGATGATCACGTAATCCTCGCGACATAATTCTTTTTGTTCTGGGAAGTTTTCCGTATTCAGCCGCTTGGGCTCCCCGTGGGTATCTCCTGTTACAAAGATCATCGAAGTACTCCTTTCTCTCTTATCTCCCGTCTGGGAATCTGTTGCGAAAATCCTCATCGATAGCTGCCAGATCGTTAGCATCATCTGTATCACCATATTGGATGGAATACAATGCATCTTCTACAACTTTTGACAGCGCTTCCTTTGTGAACATAATGCCGTCTTCAAGGCGGCTTTTGATATCATCTCGAATAATGGCTTCTAAGCTCTCGCTGCCAAAGTGTTTAGCATCAAACTCGTCATAATTGCACATTTTTTTGAAGGCGTCAAGGTAATCGTCTACCATTATCATTGTCATGATTCATATTCTCCTTTTTTGGTCCGTATTTTGCTTTCCGCTAATCGCTTGTTGCGATGATCTGGTTTTGCATCCTATCATTTCTCGCTCGTATGGTGTGATAGGATTCGAACCAGTTCCGGAAGGTCCGTTTTCGGAATCGTGGAACTGTATGCGAACTGCAGTCTGGCAGCAATCCGTTCCGGTTCCGGGACTTTGGTGCCGGCATCCGCCTCGAAATGGGACATTCCGTCTCCGGTCCCGGATTCATTCGCGATCACATTGGCGATGTACATACCATCACAAAGGCCGCGGATTGCCCAGGTTTTTAAGATCTCTTCCACCATCTCCTTTAATGCAGCCGGTACCTCATGTCCGTCAAACGGATCGAAGGAACTGGCTGCGGCAAGACAGGTACCGAGATCCTCAAACTTTTGCAGTTTTCCATCGGAATCTTTGCTGTAATATTCATACCGGTGGGCCGGACGGTCATATAACTGCACCGCGTCATAATGATCGACGGTCTTTCTTATTGTATCAAGCGCTTTCTCGCGGGTTTCGTACGTTACGCTATGCGGATCCATCTTTTCGTTCCGGATACCGCGTACCTCATAACCGGTCCAGTCGAAATCATCCAGGTTGTTGTTTACAAAATCACGGACCATATATACGATGTCAGCCAGAAGTCTTCCCATCTTTCGCATGGCATCCAAATCCGTCTGCAGTGTCTTGAAGGTGCCAAGGCGAATGATGCGGTTTTCAGACTGAAATACAGCGCCGATATCCAGATAAATCCCTTCGTTTTCCCCGAAGCGCAGGGAACTCCATACGTCCCAGTCATATCCGGTGATTGGGATTCGTCCGGGCGCCGGCTTAGCGTAGTCCAGGATTCCTTCCGGCAACGTAACCATATTACAGATCTGATTAAATAGCTCGTTGTTTGTGTAAGGTGTCTCTCTCATTTTTTCTTTCTCCTTTTCTTTTGATGTATCCATACATGCTCAGTATGGATATCGAAAACATTGTTGGAGATGCAAAAACGGCCTCCTATGCGGGAAGCCGTTTGGTTTTGTTAGTTATCGCTTTTTAAGTCAATCTGGTTCTTCTCACAGAACTGTTCCAATTCCACTTGGCAGGTCGTACCGAAATTCCGAACCAGACACAGCTCCGCCCAGCTTTTCGATTTTAATTCGTTGATGGTTGAGATTCCGGCCCGTCTTAAGCAGTTGTAAAGTCGGGTACTGAAGTTACAGCCTTCGATCGGAATTTCATCAGGTTCTGCCTTAACTTCCGCCGGTTCCGTTTGCTCTGTTATGATTTCGCCTTGTAAGATACGGCATAACCGGATGATACGCAACTTCCGGATCCCGCGGTTCATGACTTCCCTTACCCTGGATGGGGACAGACCCCGTGTTTCACCGATCTCACGGTAAGTCTTTCCGTCACGGAAGTACGACAGGATAAAATCCTGGTTTCTTTGATCGAGTTTTGCGAGTGCTGCATCCAGTTCTTTTTTCATAAACTCGGTAGGTTCCTTTGGGTTTTCGGTGTCCAGGATCTCGCCGATCAGGTTCTTTGGGTATTCCAGATGCTTCAAAGCCCGTCTTTTTCCGCTGCTTTCGTATACAAAATCAGAGGGTTTGTAATATTCCAACTGCAGGCAGTAGGTACAGTCTTTGGCATCGATGTCCATGGCACCGTGTTTACGTATGTCATAGATTGCTTTCCGCGCCGAACCTGTTCCGGCGCTTACGGAAGCTACCAGAGCTGGCATCACTTCTGTACTGGCTGTGCGCTTCACGCATTGAAGCGAAAAGGTTAAGATAGCACCATTTGGGAACGTGTGCGTCAAAAGCGTCTTCTTATAATCCGGGTTCTTTTCTGGGGCAGGGTCCGCCAAAAACTGCGTGATACTGGCGGTCATATCCTTCTGGAAACGGATTGTCTTGTAAAAGATATGCGCTTCTTTCCAGTATTTTTCCATCTGCCCCGCTGTTGCATCCGCCTGTTTGAGCTGTTCGCGGACCTGCTTCAGGCACTCGCAGCGTGATTCATATTCTGTCCGTTCCGGCAATGTAAGAATCCGTTGTTTCATCTGTCTCCTGCAGTATTCCAGAACGTGGTTTGTTAACTGTCTCATGGCAAAATTGCGCGTTCCTGCCGGTTCGAATAAATACGGCAGGTAAAAGGCGACGGACCCGGTGATCTTATCGCGGTACTGCTCATTTAAGAGCTTGACCGCTGCAGGGATCCGGCTTTCTTCCGGCATCGTGTAGGCATTCATGAGTAGTTCGCAGACAGTTTCCGCTTCTTTTTTTGGCTCCAGCGCGCATACATAACAAAAGATGGCTGCGGCCTGTAAAAGTTCCTTACGGATTCCGTCCGGCGCATAGGGGCTGCAGCGTTTTACCGCTTCCTCTACCCAGGCGCTTCGGGTCTTTCTGGTTTCTTCCATAACTGCGTTTTCCCCATGTTCTGCATCTTTCTCATTATTTCTTCCATATCATCCTCCCGCAGCCGCTCATGTGGCTGCACTCCTTTCTCTTTCTGTTTTCTGATGTATCTGCTACGGCTGTGTGTGGTCTGTCATGAAGACCTCAGCAAGTGCAAAGATCGTGCGCCCGGTTTCCTCCGCGGACCTTCGATCTGTGCAAATCACTACATCCGGATGCAGGTCCTGAAAGATCGCATCGTCCCGGCGGATCCGTTCCTGAATCTTATCATCCGTGCTTCCGCCACGCTTTTTCATACGTTCCTGCAACACTGCTTTGGAAGCAGTCAGTGCAACAGTGAAAAACGGACGGTCCTGATAGGCTCTCCGGATCATCTCATAACCATCCGGCGTCACTACGTAAAGATCTGCCTGGTCAAGCTGTTCCCGTTTCGCGCAGTAGCGGTATCCGCAGTATTCCATATAGGCAAAGCGGTCACATTCCGGGATCTGGTCAAATTCTGCCTCTGTGATAAAATGATGTCCGGTCTCATCCTCGGACCTGCGCGGTCTTGTAGTATAAGATTCGATCTGTGTCCAGCCGTATGCGTCACGCATGGCATTTGCCACGCAGGTTTTTCCTGCACCGGATCGTCCCATGATGATCACAAGCGGTTTTTTCTGCTTCTCCATTTCTGTTTCTCCTTTCACAATTCCTTTTTTCTTTTAGACAGTATCAGTATGCGGACAAAGCCACTTCCTGGGCCGTCGATTTTCCTTTTTGTTTCTTTCTGAATGGTGTTCCCGGGAAACACCTCCTTCGGGGCAACGGTAGAAAAAACAGGACTGTTTTTTGCAGTCCTGTATGGAAAAATCATATTTTGCTGGTGCGCGCATGCGCTCACAGAGATGCGGGCGTCTGTCGCATGATGAGCAATGCCATTTGTTTTTGCCGTCTGTTAGTGGTCCAGTTCGTCACCGGCATCCCTTTGGAATTTCGGATTTTTGTTTCCTTCCGTGTCAAGATCCATGGCATTTAATTCATCGATCAGAGACACGGACTGGTCTTTTCCGTGCCCGGACAGGCATGCCTGTCTGGCAGCTTCGGCATCAAACCATGACAGATCCTGTTCCTTCCCGTAATCCGGACCATATGCTGCGGATGCCGTTAAGGTACTCTCAAACCGTCCGATTTCCGCCTGCACGGTCTGCATCTGAGGAACGGTGAGTTGTTTTTCGAGCGCAAACAGGCTTAAGTTTCCGTAGATCCGGTTCTCGCAGGCAATGGAACAGTTTTTGAGATTGCCATCATGGGAGTCATTCACCAAAATCGGCGCATGGAAGCTCGTGACTTTAGTCATGAGAGGAAATGCGCCGGGATAAAAGATGCAAATACCGAGCATATACAGGCAGAATACATATTCTTTGCATTTTTGCCTGTTTTTTTGCCAAAAAGTGTTATCCGCAAAAACAAGGAACCGGCACGCGATACATACTGACGGTGTAATGATTTTTGGAAAGGAGGCTGCGGCATGGATGTAACATTAACAGAACAGATCAAACTGACTTTTGGTTGTACTCGTATGGTTTTAGCAGATTCCGGTACGGGAACCGTAGCATATACTGACCTCCCTTTTTGTTTTTCTTTCCTTCATCAGTATGTATCACCCCATCCGTTCGTCTCTGGGCAAAAAAAGAGCATCGCCAAACGGCGGTGCTCTTCATGGTTTGTTATGTTTCGTTCGGGTCTGCTTCTAACTGCGGTCATTCGCTTACAGAGATTTCGCTCTGTTGCTTGCAATAGCATGTCGCTTTTACAAACACGTTCTCACGATGACTGTCATATTTTTTGTTACTGTAGACTCCGCCAAAGGAATCCAAATACTGGTCACCGGCCTTTGATTTTGTAATGAATATGAACCGGCGGTCAGGTTCAAAATCCGAAGCACCAGCTTCGGACAGGCTTCCTTTTATGTAGTCACTTGCGATAATCAGCTCACAGCCCATTTCTTTTGCTTTCTCCGAGACGAACCGGATCAGTGCTGCTTCCAGTTCCGCTCTGCCGTTTCCCTGCACTCCGGAATAACAGCGTTCCAGGAACAGTACTGGGGTTTCGATTACCGGCTCTTCCGTTATTTCCTGTTTCTCATGCTCTTCGGTCACGTCCGTGAATTTCAGTACGCTGTCCTGATCCACAACCCGGTTTACGGTTTTCGTTAAACGGATTACGGCGCGGCCGACAATACTGCCGTTTTTCTTGACATACACGATCTTTTTGTTGCCGTCAAAATAAGCCAGCAGGCATTCCCGGTACATCCCGTCGATGTAATTCATGCAGGTCCTTGTCGGGACGGCACCCATTTTCATGATGCCATTAAAGGAAGTGTCCTCGTACACGGTGAAATCGGAGATCTGGCTGCTTTGGTCCGTTGTCCATGCATGGAGCATGGATCCCGGGATCCGCATGCAGCACTCCTTCTCCAGATCTGTATATCGAAGCTCCGGGAGCTTTCCGGACATGGCTGCTTTTAATACTACCTTAAACGGTGACGCGATGATTGATCGTGTCAGGTATTCTTTTGCGTACTGTCCGCTTCCGTCTAAGAAAAACCGCTCCACATGTTCGTTGTGTTCATCATAAAACTCATCTGGGAGTTCCAATGATGCTTTCACAGACTGGACGGTTTCATCTTTTAACAGAAATTGCCGCATGCCGTCTTTTAGTCCGTTTTTACAAAGTTCCGGATTTTCGATGGCAAAAATACATTCCGTTTCCGTTGTCGCTTCCTCGAAGGCTTTTTCTGCCTCTGCTGATGCACAGATCGCTTTTGCAGCCAGCCTCATGGATACTGGTATCCGGAATAGCATGTTTGCCGCCGTCGGAAGGTCGTAACGCATCAACACTGTCGCCGCATTCCTTGCTTCGGCGCTTGACATATCATGATCATAATACCTTGCGAACTGCGACACCCTGCGACAAGCCGTTTCCGATCGCATTTTGCTAAGGAGCACGAAGAACATTTCCAGTTCATTCCGATACTCCTTTGCATTCGTGCAGATCTTGTGGATGGTACTTAATTCCTGACATGTGTATGGCGGACGCTTTTTGTATTTTTCACCGAATTCCAGGATATCATCCGTATATTTTGCAATGACATCCAGGACTTGATTCTTTGCTATGGCATTGATGTCTTTTGCACTCCACGCATTTAAGTATACGAACATTCTGACTGGTTCCTGGTACTCCTGAAGATATCCCACTGTTTCTTCGGCTAACTGATTTTCCTTTAGATAGCGAAGGACTGTTTTCTGGTTCTTTACAATCGCATCGGTTATGAAGTCACTACCGGCAAATTCCTCGTCATCAAGGGAAACTGATGGAATACGGGCCTCCCATGTTCCGGAAAACACTTCGCGTCCACAGATATTCAGTAAAATGGATACCAGTGGCCGGGCTAACAGGCGGTCCAATTCTTCCTGCGTATGTCCCTGCACGAACCGGTCAAGACACCGCAGAAAATGCGGCTCGCCACCGCCATATGCGAAAAGACACAGCAATCTGGCAGTCTGAGTTGTATCTGTGATGTTCCATCGTTCCAGATAACTGATTGCTGTTTCCGGGGCGTCCTGTGCAGCCGCCATGCTGACTAATGAATACACGCTTATCTTTTCCCTGAGTTTCCTGTTGCAGAGGACCCAGTTAAAATATTGCGCAGTACTTGGATGCTCGGTAATCGCCATCGCCATGGAGTGCTGTGCGTTTCTGTAATGGGTCGTGCGGATCGCGGGAGTGAAAAGCAATGTCCGGTAGAATTTCGCGATCTCATCGTTTGTCTTTTCTGGATAAATGGAAAATAAGATGCTTTCACCTAATTGAGTCATCACTATTTTTTTACGCCAGTATTCCTGGCGCATGACTTTGAGGATTTCATCCGGTGTGAAGTAACACATTAAAAAGAAAATGTTCTTTATCGCGTCTTCCTCGCTCATTTCCGCATATCCAGACAGTTCTTCCCAGAATGGATCCATATCCTTTGAAAACCAAGCCGTAAGGTGCTCCTTATCGCCTTCATAAAGCCGGCAGAATTCCGATAATTTCTCGGTGATACAATTCTTTTCGGGGAACCACGCCAGCAGTTTGAGACTGCGCGGCGTACCACAGAACAGATCCAGCAGCCCTAAGATCTTTTGGTAGTCAGCGCCGAACCCGGAGCCGATATGAAGCGAACTCAGATATACCTTGTGGGCACTTAGGATGCGGATGACACTGGATAGACGCTGTAATCCGTGTGTCTGTTCGCACTTTAGCAACCATGCATTCATCCACGATGGTACCTGATACGGATAATAACCATATCTCCAGTTGGGTCGGACCTGTCCATCATGTTCGTCGCGATCCTGGTCCTTATTTGTTTTCTGCCATGCGATGGCAAATTTTGTTCTTTCTATGATCTTTTTCATTTTTTCTCCTTTGTTATTTCTGCTCTATGATCTTTCTGTCTCCGCATCATCCACAGCCCGCCATTCGGCATCTGTCATCTGCTGGATCCGTTTCGCAAGGATCTGTAAAAAATACGAATCTTTACAGGCTTTTGCTATCGATGTCATACTGTCTGCATATTCAAAAACATTGCATCCATGGAGTCTCATGGACTGATAAAGCGTCTCATCCAGTATGCCGGAATTACCGGTCATGCGGACATTTGTGTTTTTGAGGATTTTTAAGATTGTTATATCCCTTCCGCCCCGACGGTAAACATAGTCGTAATGCGTGAAAAAGGCTTTCGGGTTTGTTAACAACTTCATGACCGCTTTTTCTGTTTCCCGCTGCAGATCCTGAAGCTCTTCCAGTTCTTTGGCTATGGTCTTTATTTCTTCCTCTTTGTTTAAGTAATCGGTAAATTCCTGCTTCGAAAGAAGATTTTTAAGGACTGCATTTTTTTGGACTGGAAAAACATCCTGACGTAATAGTGTTTCAGCCAGATCTTTTGCCGTTTCTGTGCTCATATAATCCGCAAATGCAATATCGTTCTTTAGCATGTGTTCATAAAGCTTCAGTAAGTTTAATGGCTGATTCTGGTAAACAGAATCGGCATACAGCTCAAATAAGCCCATCCGTTCTGTCTTTGTCAATGGCTCTTTCTCGTTATTGCACATTGCAGCGAAGAACTCAGCGGGGTATTCGGTAAAGACTGCATCCGGCAGCGTGCGGGAAGTTTCCTGATAACGCTTCAACAAGATGCGAAGCGTCCAGTTATCCAGTCTTGATAAGGACTGTACGCAGCTCCAAAAATCCTCAAAGGCTTCCGTCTCATATCGTACGAGCCCGGCTTGGATAAATGCAGGGGTATAAGGTCCGGCATATTGAATGCATGTCTTTAATTTCGTCTCTTCATTTACTTCTACGCTATTCTGCTGCATGGTCCAGATGATCAGGCTGAGGGCTGCTTTTAATACTTCCGCTTTACGGCCTGACTTTTCGTCTGCTTTTGACGACGCATCATAAATCGCAGCCTGCAATAATTCATATCGGTCATATTCGGTCACTGCCAGCCATCGGTTCCGGTTTTCTGTCGCAAGACAATCAAATTTTAAGATCCCAAGGAATGACATGAATCCTTTTTTGTAGGTTTCGCATACCATTTTCTGATAAAGGAACATCCAGTTTTCTTCCGTTAGTTTCGGCTGCTCATACCGGTCCGTCTGGATCATCTGAACGAAATCCCGCATCTTGGAATATCCATTGATTTTAGGCTTTAATTCACGATCGCACGTCTGGAGTAACAGTTCCTTTTCTATTTCCGTATAGGGTGCTGTCTCATCATCACCGGAACATATCAGGTTCTGGATGAAAGATGCGTCAATCTTTTGCAGGATCGCATCGGATAACCGGGCGCGATTTGCCAACTTTGCGTTCAGATATCGGATCTGGCGCATGGAAAAATATTTGCTTAGCCTGCGGGCGCCATCGGACTGATTCGTCACGTTCTTTTCCTGAAGAAGCCGCATATCAAGGATTTTTCGGTTCTTCGTCCGTAGGATTCCCTTTGTCAGGAGTCCGAGGATACGCTGTACTTTTTCCAGATCCTCCGGGGACCATACATCCATGCTTTCCACGAAAGCCTCAAGCGCTTCTTGGAAGATCATCGCAAAATCAGGGAAGATCTCTGTAAGCTCGATCATGTCCTGACAGCTCAGACGGTTATCTGCTACCACAGCCGCAATGTGTTCCAAGCTAATCTGCTGTTTCCCGGCGTCTAACGCAGGAAGGCGACCAGATTTACTGCCGTAAACCCTGTACGCATATTCCAATGCCTCCATGAAAGCATCTGTTCTGGATTCTGTTTGAATGCACGCAAACAATCGCTGGTACTGGTCATCATTGATAAAATCCCGGAATAACGATTCTACCGAATCCTTCGCATTGCATGCGATGATATGGCACATCTGGCGTAAATCATTTTTGTTCACGCCTGCCATACGGATCTGGTCGATAAGCTCGCCCAGGTACTTGCCGTTGCAGACGCCATAACGGGCCGCAACTTTTAATTGTTCTTTCTGTTTTTCATTCATTTTTCCTTCCTCCATTTCTTACATTTCGTATTTACGGTATCAGTATGGAAATCTGTTCCCGAAAAAAATGGAAGAATATACGCCATGATGGCTGCAACGTATTCGGATGATGGAGCGTTCCGGCTGATATGCCGGATGGATGAAATGCATTAGGACGCAAAACACCCCGGGCAAGCATATCTGTCTGCTTATCCAGGGTGTTGTTTTGTATCATAGAAACGACCGATGCGGTAGATCAGTCGGGGTGTTTGTTATCGGTTGTTTTAAGAGGTGATGCCTCGATTTGGCTTTGGATCCCGGTTTCCCGGATGGCTTTCGCCCATGTTTCTCCGGTAGCCACCAGAAAATCGATGCCAAGCATGCCCAGGGCGCTGCCCATATCCACCAGGGTTCTTAAGGACTGGATTGGGAGGCCTTTGTTATAATACAAACCTTTGATCCGCTTTCTGCTCCGGTCCGACATGATCCGTTTGGAATTCCATTCGATCTCCTTGCAGATCATTTCCAACTCACGTTCTTCCTTTGTCAATTCTTCGTGCTCATTCATAAAAATCAGTCCTTTTTGGTCGCGTTTTTTTTGGATTTCCAGTCGCAGTCATCGAATGATTTGCATCACCCTTATCTTTTCCATTACCATTTTTCCTTTCGTTATTCGTTTTTTTCTTGATACTGAAACATCCATTTTTGGGACATCAGACTTTTTGGCTGCCCACGGTGCGGGCACATCCGTACCGGGTCAGGTCACACCATCCGAACTGCAGCAGCTTCGCACAGACCGATTCGCAGATATTTTTAGAAACTGCGGGGATGTATTTCCACTCGCCGTCCCGGCAAAGAAATTGTAGCCCGCCGGCGACGAAGCCTTCCGACGTTTTCATATCCTGATGTCTGAGAGTTATGATCTCCGTAACACAAATATGCGCGGCGCCATGGTCGCCGTCTTTAAACAAAATCCTCATCGTACGCTTTTCCTCCTTCCTTTGATCGGTCAGTCGGCCAATCGGTGACGCAATGGGTTGGACGAGTTCACGATCAATGTGATACTGTCAGTATGCAACATGTAATCATACACGATTTTTGCGGATAACACTTTTTGGTCAAAAACGGCATATTTTTGGTCCGCCCGCATTTGCAATATCTTATGGATGTATACCTGATGCCGTGCAGGAAAACGCATACACAGAATTCGGGCTTCTGCATCAGATTTCAGTCTTTTCTTCCTTATGATTTCCAGGCATGAGAAAAGCCGCCCGAGGACGGACGGCTTTTGTGATCGTTTGTTACCCTTTTTGTTTTTCTTGCGCCCGTCTACGATTGTCGTAAAAGATCCGTTCGTCTTCGGCGCGTTGCTGTTTGTAAATGGCCATTTTATAATATTCCAGGTTGTTCTTCATGGTTTCATAAAACTCGACCATTTCATTTGATGTTAGATAATAAGCGGCTTCCTTCCGGTCCGCTTTTGTTGCAAGCGGGTCATTCGACCCGATGTGAATGATCTGTTCCAGCCCATCTTTTTTTAACGTATCTACGTACTGGTTCTGGATATAGACCTTATAATTGGTCTTTTTGTTCTGCGGCAGAAAAGTAATCCGCAACAGATAGGAATTTACCAGTTCCTTCTTTTTACCGGTGGCATCTGTCACTTCCTTTGTCTCCGAACGGAATGTTTTTTCATTTGGTTCGTAGATTGGAATTTCTGCCGGGGCCGCCTGTTGGACGGGCGCGCCTTCTGCCTGGTTCAATTCTCCTTCCTTGTAAAACCGGAATGCCATGTCGATGGCATCGATCATGGCCTGGTTTGCACGGTACTGTGCCAGCTTGCTTACCAGGAAATTTTTCTGGTTCTGCAGTCCGTCTGCGGTCCGCTTGACGCTTTCTGCACCTTCCCGGACGGCCTGCAGGAGCAGTTCTCCCGGAGCTTTGTTTTTCCAGTCCGGAAAAGACGGCGGTGCGATCTTAAACCGCTCCGTGAATGCCGCTGTCTGAAAGATCCCTCCGCTTTCTCCCGCGGATGGTCCCGGGGTTGCAAGATCGAATCTCATGTCAAACAGTTTTTCTTCCGCCCTCTTAAGCCGGATCCCGATCAGTGCCAGTTCGTCCAGCCGGATGTTCGCCTTTACGACTTCCTTTTTCTTGGTCTCATCATTAATGGTTAAGATACTGACTCGGTAAACGGAAGCCGGGTGGACCAGCTCCAGATATGTGGCGTTCGCGCTGTCATCCACGCGGGACAGCCTGTCTTCGATCACGATGGCCTGGCTGCCTACCTTTGTGCTCTTTTTGGCATCAAAGATCTGCTTTGGATATGAGCGTGCCTTTTCGTTGTTTCCCATGCGTTATGTACTCCTCTTTTGTCCGTATTGTTATGCCGTGCCGATGCGCTTTGCGGTCCGGTCCCTTGCTTTTTGTTCCAGCCGTTTTGCGAAGCCGCTTTTGCCTGGCTTCTGGTTATGACCACTTTCCTCCAGACCGGAGAATTCAAAGCGGTAATCGAACTTGCCCTTGTAGTAATGAAGCTGCACGCTGCCTACGAGATCGATACATCCCGGGGCGCCGATCGCCGCATATCGTTCCGGTTCCTTAAAGGAGATACAGCTGTAATCCGTCGCATGGATCAAGATTCCGGCATTGTTTTTTAAATACCGGAAATTGGACATCCCGTCTTCCATACGGACCGGGACGACTGCCAGATTTTTCAGGTGCAGTACCGGCGCCGGGTTTCCCTGCCCATACGGGCTATACCGGATCACTTCCTCAAAGACACGTAAAACATGGTTACGCTTTCTGCCGTCCAGTTCCATGTCACAGACCGTCGGCATCTCTTCCCTGGTAAAACCCGGGTACAGGTTCATCAGAGTGTCCTGCATGACATGACGGAATGCATTGAGGTTTTCTGCTTTTAAGGACAAGCCGGCTGCCGGAGCGTGCCCGCCAAACCTTAAAAGGTACATTTCCCCGTGCTTTAGCAGATTGTAGAGGTGTACGCCCCCGCTGCTTCTTGCAGAACCCTTTAATATTCCTGCCTGCTCGGCGTCTCCGAGCAGAATGCACGGGGTGTGCCATTCTTCCGCGATACGTCCCGCAATGATCCCGATGATCCCCTCTGGAACTCCGGGTGCATAGATCGTCATAGGATTATCTGCCTCCAGATGCTCTTTTTGAATCTGTTTGTTGATTTTCTTTGTCCACTCATCGGACAGTTCCTTGCGCTTCTCATTATCCGTTAACTGCTTTTCCGCCATGAGCTTCGCTTCTCTTAGATCTCCCTCGTAAGACATCAGCAAAAAGCTTTGCTTGGCGCCATCGTCATACAGACGTCCCGGTGCGTTCAAGCACGGGGCGATCTTGAATCCGATATCTGTTTCCGACACATACTCGTTGCAGTCGCATAAGGATAAAAGCGCGAACAGCCCGGTGGTTGCATAGCCTATGTCGGTCATGTAGTGAAGGCCGTACCGCACGATCCTGCGATTTTCGTAGGTGAGCGGCACGCTGTCCGCGATCGTTGCGACCGCCGCCAGGCATAATAGCCGTATCAGGACCTTCCTGTCATTGATTAACTGACACATGATCCGGTACGCTAAGCCGGCCCCGCAGTACCCGTTAAAGTCGGCGGAACCTTCGATCGCGTTCGGATCGATGATCAGGTCAGCATCCGGATAGACCGGAGTCCCGTTCTCATCCGTGGTCGGCAGGTGGTGGTCAACGACCATAACTGTCATGCCCTTGTCTTTTGCTTTTTTGATCGGCCCGATCGCGGAGATTCCGTTATCGACCGTGATCAAAAGTGAGTTACCTTCAAATTCATCAATTGCCTTTTCGGATACGCCGTATCCTTCGGAAAAGCGTTTTGGCAGTCGCACGGTTACATGACCTTCATATCCAAGCGCCCGCAGCCCGACCATCATGACCGCCCCGCAACAGATCCCGTCCACATCATAATCTCCAAAGATGTAGATGTGGCGTTTTTCACGCATGGCGGCTTGTATCATGTCCCTGGCCTGGCTTAACCCATCGATACGGTATTTTTTCGTATCTTTCATCAGGGTTTCCGTGCTCATGCCAGTGTTTTGCTTGACGAGTCCCGCTATAGTTTCCGGGACTCCTTCCCGTTTCACAAACATTTTTTCTCTCCTTTCTCTATTTCTTTCATCATGATTCAGCTTCAGTATGCGTATGGCGGGATGTCCTTTTTGGGTAAAATTCTGTATCCGGGTCCTGCTTGTTCTGTGAGGCAGCCGGTTTTTTACCAACGAAAAAGAAGCCTCCAAAAGGAGACTTCTTTCTGTCTGCTTGTTGTACACCTGTTACTGGGCTGCCTGTGTTTCTGCTTCCGTTCCCGCTTCTGTTTCCGCTGGCTGAGCAGCATCCGCTACCGGCGCTGCGTCTGTGCCAACCTGCGTGTTGTCAACCCATACCCGGCCGAGATCGGAACCGTTGACATTAATGGTGTAATTGCCAGCTTCCAGTCTCGGCAGACGGAATACCTGCTTACCATACTCGTTCACGAAAAGGTTACTCGGGGTCGCCTCTTCGGAATACCTTTCTCCGCTCGGTGTCACGATCTCAACCTTTGCGGCATGGTCTTTATTCTGCCAGGTTACCGTAATGTCGTTCTGGACATCAGACGCTTCCAGGTAGATATTTAAGCTGCCATGGCTGCCGCTCTGGATGTAGGACTTCGCATTGCCGCTGGAAACATCCGTGGAGATCGTGCGGTAGATATCCTCAAAATTGTAAAAACGGAGTTCCCAGGAACCTGCTACCGCGCCGTCGATTGTTGCGGTCGCGTAGTACATATCGGACTCATCCCCGCTTCCCTGGGTCATCGCAAGCTGGGTTGCCGTGCCTGTTGGGGACATCATGACGATCTTCGGGAAGTTTCCGTGCTGTTTCGCCTTTGTTTCATCTTCCGGTGTGTGGTACTGATAGGAAATCGAGAAATTTAAGGCGTTCTGGGAAGAATCCGTATTCAGGGTGATCACGTCATTTGTGGCTTCCAGCGTGGACGCCTGTACCTCCGTGTTACCGTTTGTCTTTCCGGTCTCTTCCTGGTATTCATAATAGGTCAGGGTCTTTCCATCTTTCCCGGTGTAATAATATGGTTCCGTCATATCAATATCACCGGTCGATCCGCCGCGTTCCACATCATAATATTTCACCAGTCCGGCATTGTTGATCAGGTAATATCCACTCTTTAAGTAATCCGGGATCGTAACGATCGCGTATCCGTCCGGGGAGTTGCTGTAGTCCTCGGTGGTATAAAGCTCAAAGGAAGTGAACATCTGGGTATCCGCTGTGGCATTGATGCTGACCAAGGTGGTGCCGATATAGGCGTCGCAGTTTGCGACCGCATCCTTGGTCAATCCCGCAACGATACCGCCGGTGCGGAGGTTGTCCTTTGTGATCGATGTTCCGTTGATCTTATCGATCACGAAACCGTTACTGATATCGTAGCCGGCCTGCTGTTGCGCCATTAACGCCTGTACGATGCTGGAATTCGCTTCGCATCCGGATTTATCCTGGCTGAACTGCACCTTTCCGGCGCTGTTCGCGCTTAACCCGTAAACACCCAGGGAATACCCCTGGTCGATGAAACGTTCCCATACAAAGGATGGCACGTTTCCGTTGGACTTGAACACCAGCTGGTCATTTTTATACATGGTCGGGATCGCCCCGTCTTTGTACACATAATCGACGATCCGGTTCTCTTCCGACCGGGTCATGCCGTTTCCGGTATCATCCGTGGATGTTACGGCTTTTGTTGCGTCAAAGCTGATGCCCTCAAGCGGCAGCTCGTAAAAATCCCCGGCATTCTTCACATAGTAGCTGCCGGCCTGTAAATCATTGACAGTCACTGCAGTCAGCGTCTGTTCCGTCGGCATTGCCGGCGCTTCCTCTTTCTTTTTGCATCCTGTGGCCGCGATCGCGGTCAGGGCAAGGAGAGAGGCAAGATAAAGGTATTTCTTCTGCATAATTGTTCCCTCCGTTTTTTCTCTCAGTATGTACTGGCAGGTAATCCGCGAAAATTTTTGCGGATAACACTTTTTGGTCATTTTTAACGTCTTGGATGTTTATTGAAGTTCTTGATGATTGTCGCGTTATAAAGTGCGGCAGCCCCGAGGAAAACCACGATCAAAAGGATGTTATCCTTTAAAAAGTCGGAGAACATCTTTCTTGCCCGGTTCTGCTGGAACTGTATGGTATAACGGGCATTCTTATAAATGCTCATGGTCTGGCCGGAAGCCACTAACGGCATGGTTCCGCCATCCTTCATGGAGACGACCTGATAATCACCATGCTCAAGCTCCACGATCTGTCCGGAAGACCGGATCGTGATCTTTTCTTTTATGCCCGTATCTACCTCTTTTAAGATGAGATTCACCGGGTACACCGGCTTTGTTCCAGATGCGTTCGTAAACTGGAAACTGACATTTACATGGTTCTTATCTTCCGGCGCCGTATAAATATCTTCCTGCGAGGTGTCCGTCTCTTCAGGTTCTGCCTCTTCGGTTTCGTCTTCATCCTGTTCCGTTTCCGTGCCTTCCGTCTCGCCCTCTTCTTCCTTAATATCAGACTCTTCCTCTGCGGATGTCTCCGGCGTGTTTTCTGTTCCTTCGCTTTCCAGTGCTTCCTGAGTCTCCGGCGTTTCCTGCGTCGGCTCTGCCTGCGGGGTTTCTGTTTCCTGCACCTGCGTTTCTATCGCAGATTCCGGCGCGGCATCCTGTGGCGCGGCAAGGGCCGGGGATGTGGATAAGATCACTGCCGTCCCGCACGCAACGGTAAACAGCCATGCCCTGGATTTTATGATATTGCCCAATGTCTGGTCCTCCTTCGTGATGTTCTTTTTATCTGATCGTTTTCTGCTGCATACGGAGGATCGTATACAGGCAGTAAAACGGGTCTTCCTGTTTCAGTTTGGGGCGCATCGCGATCTTCGCAACCGCGATCGTGGATGAAAGGTCGTACATTTCCATGCACTGGTAGTTCCTGCAGATGATGTCGCATACCTGCTTTTTAGTCTCTGCCGGTTCCATCAGGACCGACGCCAGTGCATACGGGAACATATGTCCGAACCGCTTCTCGAAGTCCGCATCCAGGCTCATTTTACCCTGTTCTTTCTGACGGTTGACGATCCCTAACAGTTTATCGCTTTCCTGCCCGATATCGTCCCGCTCGTTATTCCATCCATACATGGATGCCTGGCGTAAAATCAAAACCAGTTCCTGGTATCTGATATCTCTAATCATATTATTTTCGCAAATGTCTGTGTCAGGTTATTCACACAATCATATGTTTCTCCTTTCTCGGTTAGTTATATCAGCGCGGTTCCCGGTGCCGCACGTTTATACTGAATACAGTATGTCACATCTTTTTGAAAACTATCCGAAATCGGAAGGACGCATACATTTTTATTTGTTTTTTGCCGCAAACCGTACAAGCCGGACACAAAAAATGCCGCAGCATTTCGCTGCGGCTTTTCCGGGTTTGATTATTCTCCCTTTTCGCGGTCCTTGCCGAATCCGTGATAAGCTTCCTTGATCACGTGGCCTCCGCTTAAGTTGTAATCTTTGTCCATGCGCTCCTTGGCCTCGCGCTCGCGTTCCGCCTGGTAAGCCTCGTCCTCGGGCTTCTTGCGTTCTGCTGCCGTACGGATGGATTCTTCCGCCGCGATCTCGGCACGTACCTGGTCGGATACCGCCTTGTCGTCGAAATCCGGATCATAATAGAACTGCAGGGTATCCGGGGTGAATAACATCTGGAGTTCATTACACTCCGCATACATCGGGTCATGCGGCTGCACGTTGTGGAAGATTGGGTTGATGGCCGTGATCATGGCGCCTTTTAAACTCATCGGGCGCACCGTCACATTGAGTCTCGGCACGTACGCGTCGTCATGTTTCCCGTAAGAAAATTCCGTCAGTTCCTTGGCGAAATCTTCCAGGATCGTGAGCATCCGGGAAAAATCCGTTGCGGTCGCATATTTATAGGTTACGCGCAGGGTTGCATACCCGCCGATATCAAATACGCTCACGATCGGTTCCCTGGTTGTCAGCTCCGCAAGCTTTTTCGTGACATCGCCGGTCAGTGTATCCAGTAATTCCAGGGCGAAATTGATAACAGTCAGGTTGTCCCCGTGTGAATCTTTATCCCACAGGGCTTTTATGATGTCATCCGGTGTGATCGGCGGCTGTTCCGCCTCTGCTTCCGGTTCCGGCTGTCCGGCTGGTCCATATTCCGGCGTTACGGCTTCCGTCTGTTCCGGAAGGTCCTGTTTTAATTCTTCTGGCATAATTAGCCTTCCTCCTTTTCCTGATGGAATGTTCTGCCCGGTCGCTTCCTGCCGGGCAGAATCTTATATACAGTATGTCGGATCTTTTCGGATCTTGTCTTTTTGTTTCCGGGGTTCTTTGTTATTCCCGTTCTTCGTGTTCTTCGCCTTCCTGTTCCTGGCCTTTCGTCTGGCGCTGTTCTTGACCCTGTTCCTGGCCTTGTTCTGCTTCTGGCTCCGGTTCCAGGATTTCCTGTAAGGAGCGGTCCGGATCCAAGGCTGCTGCGTTCAGCTCTTCCAAACTCCATGCGAACGGGCCGTTTTTCGCCGTAGGAAGGACCGTATCAAAGATATGGCGAATATCCTGGCGCTCCCGGTTTACGTTTTCAATATGGATCGCGCGCGCTGCCTCAATCTGCTTTCCGATCGCGTCTTGCGCCGCTGCGGCCTTTGCTTCGGCTTCCTCCAGGGTCATTGCGCCGCATGCTCTCTCGATTGACTGGATGCGTTCTGTAACCAGCTGTTTCTGGGTTTCCAGATATTTCCGAAAAGCGTCCGCATTATCTATAGACGGCGGGTCATTTCGCAGTGGGTGGTCCGCTTGCTGTTTCGCGCTCAGATCGTCAACCAGGTCTTTTAAGGCTCCACTGATCTGCTGTTTTAATTCTTTGCACTGGTAGTTTAAGATCTTATTCTGCTTGGCAATTTCTGTTAACTCCGAACTTTCTGGATTGCGTTTTCTTAAGTTATCTTCTTTCGCACGGGATGCAAACAGTTCTTCCTGTTTTTCCCACAATTCTTTCGCACTGACATCGATCTGATCACAGGATTTTAGATATCCGTTAATCATAGCTTCCGTCTTTTTTGCTTCCGCGAAGGTGCGGAATGTAAAACCGGCTGCCTGCTGTGCATGGTCGCTTGGGATTTTAAAGGTTTTTCCCTGTCCGTTTACCGGAGTGAATACGATGTCGTTCATGGAAGTACTCTTATTGTCTGTGGATGTATATCCCATGCTCTGCACGTGGTACAGCACGTTATCGATCCGTACGTCCCCATAATCCTTGCCCTGGCCCGGAGAAACAGCATTCCATGGGATAATATGGAGCGGTTCCGGATCCTTGACGGTGCGGGTAACGGCATCCGCGAAAGTTTTTCCGCTTAACACGTTATGGACATCATCCGCGCGGTTATAATCCTCCCGGAAGTTTCCGGCAAGATCTGCGGCGATATATGCGCCAAGGGTTTCCGCGATATCCATTTCCTGGTTGTTTTCATCCCTTCCCACTGCCTCGATGATGTTGTAGTTGGAATCCATGGTGACATGGATATCGGTTGCTTTTAAGAAGGACGCTTTCGTCCCCATTTCATCCTTGCCGCAGGCGATATCGAAGGTGATCGTTCCGTCGCCGTTTCGCGTAGCTTTTGCGTCCACCGGCTGATGTTCGATCTGTTCCAGGTGTTCCGCCAGACGCTTCTCATAATTTGCAAGGAATTTGTTGCTCTCAGCGGTATCCTTGGTAAAGACCTCGTAAAGGTGTTTTAAAGGTCTTTCCGGCTGCGGTTCCGGTTTATCCGGTTGCCCTTTTCCGCCTTCCTGTCTTTCTGTCTTTGACTGGTCCGGTTTATTAACATCCGGCATCGGCGTCTTTGACCCGCCATTTTCATCCGGCTGGGATCTTTGGGAATCTCCCTGAGATGCGCGCGCTGCTTCTTCCTTTGCTTCCCGTTCTGCCTGTTCTCCCATCTGGAGGGCATGCATATAGCCTTCCCGGCCAAGCCCCCTTCTGGCGATAATATGGAAGAACAGGTTTCCGTAATCGCGTAACGAACGTTTCTGTTTTGTCTCCTTGGTGCGTTTCTCCATGCGGGAGACCTCGTCCGAGTCGCGGGCGCCAGATTCCTGCTCTTTCTTCTGTTCGGATTGTTTTCTGGTATCTTCCTGTTTTTCAGTCCCCTGTTTTTCGGTTTCTTCTTTGGAAGTGCCCTTCTTGTCCGTATCCTTCTGCGTTTCCTGGCCTTTCCCCTTCTTATCCTGATCCTGGTCCTTCTGTTCTTCCTGCTCTTTGGATGGATCTTCCTTCTTCGGGTCTGCCTGCTCTTCGGCCGTTTTCTGGCGCCGCTCAAACGGGCGGCGGCGTTTCGGGATGATCTGGGAATCCGGCTGCGGGTGCAGGATATGGTGGAAGAATCTGCGGATCCTGCTTAATAACAATCCGAACCGCTCAAAAAGCGACATCTTCTGCGGCGGCGACTGCTGCATTTCCTCCCCGGTCTTTTCTGTCTGTTCGGGGGCGTCCTGCTTTTTCTTACCCTCCGTTTCTCCATGCTTTGCATCTTCCGTCCGTCCAGTGCCGGATGGTGCTCCCTGGCCCGTCCTGGTTCCATCCTCGTGGGATGGATCTTCCGGTCCGCCATGGTTTATTCTATTTTCGTCTCTTTCTTCTGCCATTGAGCTTTCCCTCCTTTATTTTTCTTTTATCAGTATGTGGACGGTTACAGGATTGTAGGAATAAAAAAATAAGCTCCTGCAAAAGATGCAGGAACTTATAAAAGGGTATAGTATCCCCGTAGCCAATCTGTTATCTCGGTGCTGTATAAAATTGTCGTCTGCTTATTGCGCGGGCTTCGTATGCTCCTTTGCCCTTGAGCAGGTTTCCGTCAGGTAATATTTGGTGCTGTGGTCGATGTCATCGTACATCACATCGATGTATTTCCACTTTCCGTCTACATAGACCATGTTGCAGTCGTGATTGATATGATCATGGTCAATGGTGACCTGCAATCCGTTCGCATTGCCGAAAATATAGAACATTCCAGAATACACATTGCATAATCCGATATGGTCAGCCAGTGCGGAACCCATGCCGTGGGCCCTTGTCGTTTCTTCCAGGTTATGCATACTTGGCGTGTCCATTTTCTCTATGAGCATGTCATGGAGCGCGCAGATCTTGGCAGCTGTGTCCAGTCCCTGCATGCTCTGCTGGCTTCCAGGTACGTCTGGTAAAAAAGACGCAGTTCCTGATAATTTGTCTCGTTGATCCCGTCTTTATTTAAAGGAACCGGAGTGACCGTCCTGACTTCCTGTCGTCCATTTGGCCACATGACCAGACCTGTCTGGATGTAGTTTGTGAACATGGAAGAAGGGATGGATTCGGCTTCCGACGGCGACAGGACGCAGAGCAGGTCGCCCAGATAATCACTCTTACTGTTTTTGTAATTTGCACCAAAGACGCTCACCATGCAGACATGATATAAAAATTCACGTTCCGCCTCCGGAAGCTTTTCCGAAACTGTTTTAGCCATTTCGGAAACCTCCTGATAATACGGATGATTCGTTATATAGCAGACGGAATTTTCATTTTCATATGTTAATGCCGCGTAACCCGGAAACTGTGCGGATAACGCCATGCAGGTTGTCATACAGAACATCGCGAGGGATTTGATCAGTCGTTTTCTCATATAAGTTGTCCCCTTTCTTTTCTTATAACTATATTATACGAAATTTATCACGAAAATCCAACGCGATCGCCCATTTTTTTGCGGATAACACTTTTTGGTTCTATTTCTGGTTATTTACCGGCTTTTAGACACAAAAAGCCCCCACCCGGGATGGGTGAGGGCTAAAACAATCTCGATGCAATTTTGGCACCGGGGCCCGAAACGGGACGGTGCATTCTTTGTTCCGGAAGAACGTGCAGCTTTTACGCTCACGTCCTTTCCGGTGTTTTCAGCTTCCTGCGGTCCGCAGCACATTTGCGGATACGTAGAAAACTCTTTTGCAGTCTCATCGGCGTTGTGTCTGTCGATGAAGCTGCTACCAAGGAGAACTGCCAGTCCAAACGCTGATGCCATGAAGGCATACAGCGCCAAGCTGGAGTCCCCTGTTTTCGGAAGGTCTGAAGACGGAGTTTTTGGAATCTCCGTCTTCGGCGTCTCTTCTGGTGTCGGCAGCGTATCACCGCTCGACACTTCGAAGGTCTTCACTACCGGGACCATATCGGTCTCAGCAGTGACCACCGGCATCTTCGGAATGATGACGACGATGTCATCATCGTCATCATCATCGTCGTTATGCCAGCGCTCCGGTTCCGGCGTCGGTTCCGGCTTTTCCGGCTCCGGAACTGGCGTTACCGGGATTTCCGGCTTTTCCGGTTCCGGCTCAGGTGTCGGCTGCGGCGCTGGCTCAGGTGTCGGCTGCGGCGCTGGCTCTGGCTGCGGTTCCGGGGTCGGCTCCGGGGTCGGCTCCGGGAAGTCCCACTCATCAAACGATGAATGATCTTCCTTGTTACCGGAATCAAAGGAGGACTGGTTGTCGTCCTTCTTTTCCTCTGGCTCCGGAGTCTCCTCTGCCTCTAAACCGTTCGGCTCAGGGTTCGAGTCAGCAGCCGCATCCGTATCCGCTTCTGAATTGGTCGACTCGGAAACGGATGAATTGTCCGCTGCATCGTTCATAACGGATTCTACAGCGGACCCAGCCGGCGCTGCAACCTCATCGCCAAACGCGATAAAGTTGCAGCAAATTGCCATAATCAATGCCACGATAAGGGCGTGGCACCCTTTTTTAAAATTCATCATTTGTATCGGGCCTCCCTGCCCGTTTATTGGGAATTCATCCCATAAGGAATAGGGCCACCACGCAAAGCGCGGCGTCCCCGGGTCAACAGTTACATACAGCATGAAGCCGGAAACCAATACTGGCTTCGATGCCTCTATAACCGTTGCCCAGGATAGGGAAGCGGTCGTAAAGACGGCAGAAAAACTACCGCCAAAATTTCATTTCCCACCGGTCAAGGAACCACAAGCGGTTCAGATGGGATGTCATTTCCCCTTTCGGGTTATTCATGGTCAGGATGGTATCGGTTTTATATCCAGGGGATATCAAAACGATAAAGCCGGATTCAGCAAGTTAGAATCGCTTTATGCAAATAATCCCCAAGAGATGTACCGGGTATTTATTCGCGCGATGACTAAACCTGCGTCATCCGACGCGAATATACGTTAAAAACTTTCCTGACCTCTCGGATGTCCCGTAAGATTACGGGAACTTCAGGCATATCGATTGTTTTGTTCTCTATGCCTTTTCTCCGATTGTATTATCAGTATGTGCACGGATCGGTTTAAAAAACAGCAAAAAACAGGCAGTACTTTCGTACTGCCTGTTCTCTGTTTTGAATGCCCGGGATTAACGGATGTTGGCCCGTTTCCGTTTCTCATCCGCAAGAAGTCCAAGCATGACGATCGCAGCAGCCCAGAAACTTAAGCTGAATGCGGAAATGTCGTCGGTCTTTGGAAGTTCACTTGGGGTCGGTGTTGGCTGGGTTGTTTCTACCGGTGTCGGTGTGACGGTTTTGGTTGTATCCGTTATCACCGGCGTTTCCTGTACTGTGCCAGGACCGCCGCTTCCACCATTGATTACACGGTGGCTGTGTCCGCCGCCGCCACCGCCGCCGGAATGGCTGCCGCCACCGCCGCCGGATGATTTCTTCTGGTCGAGCATTACAACCGTTCCACCTTTTACCGTACCCTTTTCAACGGTAAAGGTAATGGACTCCGCAACCAGATAGCCGCTTGGAGCTGTCGTTTCGGTCAGCGTGTAAACACCGTCTTCCGGATTTTCGATCTTCTTCGGGCTGGATGTGGAGGTCCAGGTTGCAATGATATCACCATCCTGATTGGTCAGTTTGAGCTGTGCCCCCGGAAGCTCCGCAGAGGTCGTTGCGTCGCGTTTGGAAATATAGAAGTAGGTGTCTTCATCTTCTTCCGGCTCAGACGGAGTTGCCTTTGTCGGAGTATCGTACATAACAACACTGCCGCCTTTTACGGTTCCATTTTCCACCGTAAAGGTGATGGATTCCGCTACTTTATATCCGTCCGGAGCGGTCACTTCGGTCAGGGTGTATTCCCCATCCGCCAGATTCTTGATCTCGTGCGGCTTTGAACCGGAGATCCATGTTTCTACGATGGAATCGTCAGAATCGGTCAGGGTTAACTTGGCGCCCGGCAGTTCCTTGCCTGTGGTAATGTCACGTTTGGAAATGGTAAAGTCCTGTTTTTCTTCCGGTTCAGACGGGGTTGCCTTTATCGGAGCATCGTACATAACTACGCTGCCACCGGTTACGGTTCCGTCTTCCACGGTGAAGGTGATGGATTCCGCTACTTTATATCCGTCCGGAGCGGTCACTTCGGTCAGGGTGTATTCCCCATCCGCCAGATTCTTGATCTCATGCGGGGTTTTTGTAGATACCCAGCTGTCGATTTCTTCCCCGGCTTCATCGGTCAGTGTCAGCTCCGCACCGGCGAGTTCCTTGCCGTTTGTGATATCCCGTTTGGAGATCACAAAGCTGTGGTCCTCATCCGGGGTCGGCGGAGTCGGTGTATCGCCCTCAGGCTGATCTAACATGATCACAATATTTCCGATCACGGCGCCGTCTTTTACGGTAAACACGACGCTTTCGGCTACTTCATAACCGTCCGGCGCAGTTACCTCGGTCAGCGTATAATTACCATCCGCAAGGTTTTCGATCTCATGTGGGGTATCTGTTGAAGTCCAGGAATCCTTAACTTCACCGCTTTCATCTGTAACCGTAAGCTTTGCGCCCGGGAGTTCTTCTCCGGTCGTTGCGTCGCGCTTAGAGATCTTTACGGTGTTTGGAATGGTTTCAGACGGCTTATCATACATAACAACGGTTTCACTGGAAACAATCCGGTCACGTACGGTAAAGGTTATGGTCTCTGCGATATCATAGCCGTTCGGGGCTGTGATTTCAGTCAGCTCGTAAACACCGTCTTTTAATCCGGTAATCTCATGCGGGGTGTCCGTTGAGATCCATGTGTCAACTACCTGTCCGGTTGCCTTATTGTTCACCGTTAATTTTGCTCCAGGCAGTTCGGTATGAGTTGTGATATCCTGTTTGGAAATCTTAACGGAAACCGGGTTGTCGTACATGGTGACCGGTCCATTCTCAACGATGCCGTCTCTTACAGTAAAAGTGATGCTTTCTGCTTTCTGATAATGCTCATGTACGGTAGAGAAGCACAAAGCAAAACAAGGATAGCCAGCCCTGCCACTATTCCGAAGTCAGGGGAACGCAATAGAAAAATTCATAGCTGTATGCTATACTTAATTAGCATTTGAACATATCAAGCTGACACAGCAATCTCTTTACTTGCCGTTAATGCGCGTCTATCAATAGTCCGCACAAAGCAAGAGTAGCGTAAAGGTATAAAAATTTCAAACTTCTTTGTAACGAAATTCCGATTTCTCCGTCTAACCTATGAAGCTGAAGGAGGTGATGACAAGTATGGACTATGAAAAGCTCTATAAAGCCTACTATTTACAGGTATACTCGTATACTATTTCTCTTGCCAAAAATCGTGAGATAGCAGAGGAAATCACGCAGAACACATTCTATAAGGCTGTTTCTACAACATCACAATTCAAAGGTAAGTCAGATGAATTGACATGGCTCTGCTCCATAGCAAAAAACCTTTACCATGATGAAATGCGAAGCCGTCAGCGAGTAGCTGATGTGAGTGAAATCAATGACTTGCCATCAAATGAAAATGTTGAGAACTCAGTTGCAGATTCTGACATGGCGTTCCGCATACACCTCGTTCTTCACCGTTTGGAAGAACCATACAAAGAAGTCTTTCAGCTTCGCGTATTCGGGGAACTATCTTTTTCACAAATCGCTGCAATTTTTGGAAAAACAGAATCATGGGCGAGAGTTACTTATCATCGTGCAAAGCTAAAAATTCAAGAAAGGATGGATGAAAAGCATGAGTAAACAATGCGATATTGTTCGAGATATTCTTCCGCTGTATGTTGACGGTGCTTGCAGCGAAGCAAGCGCAGAGATGGTAAAAGAGCATTTGAACGCCTGTGCTGACTGTAACGCAATTTATCAGAAATTGCTTTCTCACACGAGCGAAGATGTTCTTCACGAAGAAAGCGAAAGCGTTATTATGCGCCATGAGGCAAAAGAAAAGCAGAGAGGCAGAAAAAAGATAACGATTGCTGTTCTCGTTTCCATCGCTCTTTGTATCATTGCAATTTTTACAGCTCTCTTTCTGTTACCTATAAACATTGCTTATGAGCCTGTCAAAATCGACTTCCCATTTGAGGTTGAAGATGTCGAAAACGTTGAAATGTACCACTATGACGGAGTGCCTGCATCAGCAGAAAAGAAAGTAGTTGTTGCTGAAAATGATATAAAGACCCTGTATGATAAGTTCAAGGGCTTATCCCTAAAAGACAAAACGACTGAGGAAACTGCCGGAGCAGATGTGACCAGCTTTAGATTTAACCTCTCAGATGGAACAAGCTACGATTTGATTTACGCCTGCTATGGGGTTAAAAACGGCGAATTGAAGTCAGCAGCAGGCGGTTTTAAGTATTTCACAAGTGCGGATATCGGCTCTTATTGGAACAATTTGAATACGGAACTTGAGGCAATTCCTATCAATGAGAGTGAATTGCCGTGAGCAGATAGCAAACCCAGCCGAGCCTGTCAACGGTCAAGATGAACGGCGCAAATGCGCCGCCGTTGACAGCCCCGCCCGTCTTTGCTGTTCGGTAATCAAGAGGGCGACAGCACAAGATGCTGCCGCCCTCTGCCATTATTCAGAAAGGGGGATTTTCCATGACCGAACACGAAAAGTATCAAGAACATATCCGGCATACACACGATGCCTTTTGCAAGACTGTTATTCGCCACGCTGCCATAGACGCAGCCCGGAGCATACGGAGCCGCCGCAAGCGGGAAATCTCGCTTGAATATCTGATAGAAGAAAAACACTATCCATTCAGTACCACAGATAAATACTTTGCGGAGCAATCCGGCATGACCAGCTATCCGCTTTTCGTCTGTGGTCAGATGGTGCTTTTGGAAAGTCCAGAGCTTGCCGCAGCCCTGTCCGCACTATCACAGATGGAACAGGAAATCATTTTCTTGTACTACTTCCAACGATTGACGCATAGGGAGATTGGACGGAGATATGGACGGGCTGGCAACACAACCGGGCGGCGTATTCAGATGATTTTACGGCGGCTACGGGCAGAGTTGGAGGGTTTGTCCTATGAGCCAGCTACTTCCCTATGAGACAATCGTTAAGGCAAGCGAGGGCGACCCGGAAGCTGTTGCCGCCGTCCTATCCCATTATGCGGGATATGTCCGCTCTTGTGCGAAAATGGACGGACAGATTAACACGGATATGCAGGAGCATATCGTCAGGCAACTGATAGAAAGCCTGTTGAAGTTCCGCTTTGACCGCTAAACAGAAAAGTTGTATAATTAGAGCCTGACAAATTAAACTTCAATGAGGGTAGAGCAAATGGAACAGATTATCAATTATAGAGACATACCCACAGATAAAAGGATTGACATATTAAATGCTCTTGAGCGAATAGGTTTTTTTCCGGCATACGGCGGCGTGAGAACAATGCAGCAAATTATGGAAAAGTCAGTTCCAGGTTCAGGCCCACAATTCTATTTCGTTTTCCGTGAAAATGAGTTGATAGGGTACAATTTTCTCATTGGGGACACTAAGAAATATAAAGCGTTCCCATGGCTTGCTATTAGCAATATGGATGAGCAGAAGTTGACTGTTTGTGAAGAACTGATGAAAATACAAATTGCCTTTTTTGAAGAACTCGGAATGCAAAAGATAGCAGATCATTGCGTTAGGATTATGGAAGATTACAGAAAAGGAATTGGAAAGCGGAAAGAAAGCGATTGCAGATAAATTCCATTTGAAAAACGGCTGACAATTTAATACCGCCGCCCATCACAGCGGCAGATAAGCAGTAAATCTTGAAAAGGTTTACTGCTTTTTTTGCGCCCATTTTCAAAAATCTTTGGCAAACCACACCGCCGGATTGTTGTAGGGAGCAGACAGGGAAAATAAAAAAATTTTCGCTGCGTTTGCCAAAACGCCCCCTTTTCACCGTTGTAGTGGTGAACAGCGGGCAGAACACGCCGCCGCAATCGCTATATTGGTGGAGCAAGCCAGTATATCCGCAAACCAGAGCCGCCGAGGAAAGCGGTAGTTTTTTAGAGCAAGATTCTACCACGGTGCCAAAATCCGCATATCTGCGGTTTTGCCCCTTTGGTAAATCTTGTTGGGGAGTGCCTTCCCCAAACCCTGCTCATGCGCCCTGTCGGGCGAGAAAGGAGGTCAACGCTTGAAGAAAAAATACAACACACCCCACCGCTGCCATGTGGTCAAAACCCGCATGACCGAGGAAGAATACGCCGACTTTACCGAGCGGCTGAAACACTATGACATGAGCCAAGCCGAATTTATCCGGCAAGCCATTACACGGGCGACCATTCGCCCCATCGTTACCGTTTCCCCGGTCAATGATGAACTGTTGTCCGCCGTTGGCAGGCTGACCGCCGAATACGGAAAAATCGGTGGCAACCTCAATCAGATTGCCCGCGCCCTCAACGAGTACGGCACACCATACAACGCCCTGTCCGTTGAAGTCCGCGCCGCCATTTCTGACCTTGCTGCCTTGAAGTTTGAAGTCCTGCGAAAGGTAGGTGACGCTGTTGGCAACATTCAAACATATCAGCTCTAAAAATGCGGACTATGGCGCAGCCGAGCAGTACCTCACCTTTGAACATGACGAGTTTACCATGAAGCCCACCCTTGATGAAAACGGGCGGCTCATGCTCAGGGAGGACTATCGAATAGCCACGCTGAACTGCGGCGACGAGGATTTTGCCGTTGCCTGTATGCGCTCCAATCTCCGCTATGGGAAGAACCAGAAGCGGGAAGATGTAAAAAGCCACCACTACATTATCAGCTTTGACCCACGGGACGCGGTGGACAACGGTTTGACCGTAGACCGGGCGCAGGCGTTGGGCGAGGAATTTTGCCGGAAGCAGTTTCCCGGACACCAAGCCATTGTCTGCACCCACCCGGACGGACACAACCACAGCGGCAATATCCATGTGCATATCGTTATCAATTCTCTGCGGATAGTCGAAGTTCCATTCTTGCCCTATATGGACAGACCGGCAGACACCCGCGCCGGGTGCAAACACCGCTGCACAGACGCGGCGATGGAATACTTCAAAGCCGAAGTCATGGAGCTGTGCCACCGGGAAAATCTCTATCAAATCGACCTTTTGCATGGCAGCAAAAGCCGCATTACCGAGCGTGAGTATTGGGCGCAGCGGAAAGGGCAGGTAAAGCTGGACAAGGAAGCTGCCGCCTTGCCAGCCGAGGAGCAGCCAGCCAAGCCCACGAAGTTTGAAACAGACAAGGAAAAATTGCGGCAGGCCATACGCACCGCGCTG
>NZ_QUDH01000018.1:0-70004 GCF_003477445.1 Clostridium sp. AF50-3
CCCACGGATTTCCCGGTCCTCCCGGGCGCGGTCCCGGCGGCGGACTCCATGGACGGCGCTCCTGCGCGGTCAGATTCGGCTCATCCGCCTCCCACACCATATATCCAGCGTTTCCGCCCTTCTGTTCGCCCCGAAGTGGTCCATACCATACATCATTTCCAGGAAGATGCGGCTGTATGCTGGTTCCCGCCAGATTCTCTTCTCTTTCTCCACCAGGAGAATCTATTTTCAGGGAATTTTCCACCATCGCCGTTCCTTCTTCTGTGGATACGGTGCCCACGTCCGCCGCCTTTATATAGTTCGTCAGTGTATCCGTCCTTTCCGTTCCAGCCGGATAAACCTTCTGCCATTTTTCCAGTGCCCGTTTTGTCAGTTTTTCCAGAAAGATCCGATCCGGATATTCATCATAGATGGGACTCCCCTCATACTCCAGCTCATCACAGACCGCTTCCACGCAAAGCTGCATCTGCTTACATGCAGCCGGATAAAGACTCTTAAAATATGCAAAATCCTGCATCGGACTGCCATTCCCCCTTAATTCAAGGCTTACATGGTATCCTATGCAGGATTTATGCGTATCATGTTATTCTCACGTACCGTTTTTCACGTTATCCTCTGCACAGCCGAATCAGCTGCACCATTTCGCAGTATCGTTCTCATGATGTTTTATCTTTTCAAATAATTCTGTTTCTTTAAACTGTTCCTCAAATTATCAAAACAGTTTTTCCGGGTACACGCCATCACGGATCAGCGCCCGGATCGACTCCGTCACGCTCTCCTTATCCTCACGGTAGGTCACACCAAACCAGCAGTCGTGCGTCTCCAGAAGTTTCACCCTTGCGCGCCCGTCGTGGATCATCTGATCGATAATCGTCGGAAGCAGGTACTCCGACTTCACGTCGCCCTCTTTCAGCCCCGCAAGAAACTCTGGAAATCCTTTTTCCAGCTCCTCCACAAAGCCCGGTGTGAGTCCCCACATATTCATCGATACATGCTGGTTCTCCTGAACCGAAACCGGATTCCCCTCTTTGTCCGTCGCCGTCATGCCGTCCGCTGTCTTCTGGATATTGTAGGTTTCGGTTACGCGTTTTAAAATCTCTCCCTCGCCCACCTCACAGACGCCGCGTGTCACGCCGCCGTTCTCGCTGAGCGTATTTGCCAGAATAAAGCCGCCCATGCAGATATCATACACCGGTGCGTTCACGTCCATCTGTTCCACCATGTATGTATGAATCTTTCGGAACACTTCTTTTCCATAATAATCATCCGCATTGATCACCAGAAATGGCTCTTCGACCAGTCCGCGAATGCTCAAAATCGCCTGTCCAGTTCCCCACGGTTTTTTCCGGTCTGCCGGGACACTGAATCCCTCCGGTACATCCGAAAGCTCCTGGAATGCGTATGTCACCGGCGCAATCTTCTCAATCCGGTTCCCGATCACTTCTTTGAAGTCCTCCTCCAAATCATGACGGATCACAAAGATAATCCGGTCAAATCCAGCTTCCAGCGCGTCATGGATAGAGTAATCCATAATGATCTCCCCATTCGGACCCACCGACTCCAGCTGTTTGATCCCTCCGCCAAAACGGCTTCCGATTCCGGCTGCCATAATGACAAGTGCTGTTTTTTTCATCTTCCCTCTCCTCGTCCGTATATTTGCTGCCATCTGAACATTATGTAAACAACAACATTTTTACTGCAATCGTATGTCCAGTATAGCACAGAACCCCTGTGGTTGCAATCATCCACAGGGGTTTCCATTTCCCCAACAAGGTATCATGGTTACCGTTCACGGGTAGGCACTTTGGGAACCGAAAGTGCCGTAAGAAAACGTGGTGGCAGCAGGAATTTGCCGTATTTAAATGCGAAGCCACGGCAAATTCCGTTACTGGGCACGTATGCGTGAACAGTAACTATCTGGGAGCACTTAATGGAACAGCGCCGTCACATTCGCCACTTCCTCCGCTGCCGCCGCACGCGTCAGGGACGATAAATCATAGAAGCAGTAACCGCTCACCTGTCCGGTTGCCCGTCCAGCCTGCACCTCGCGCTTCATGATATCATGATACCGCTGCCACTCCGGCACCTCGTTGCCGTCCACTGCATCTGTTCCGGTCTTATAGAGCGCCAGACCGACATACAGCTTCACATTGCCCTTCTTTTTCAGCGTCACCCACTCATTCAGGCAGTTTGCAAACGCATAGCCCGCTGCCTGGCCGTTCTGCTTCGCCTCAAATCCCCAGTAAATCTGCGGCATCAGGTAATCCACATAGCCGCTCTGGGTCATCCACGCATCCACATCTGTAAACTGGCGGGTATCTTTTCGGAGGTTCTGTAAATATCCCTCCGGGCTGATACCGAACAATGCCTGCGGACGGATCGACTTGACCGCACTATAAACGCCCCTTACCAGCTCATTGACATTATTCCGTCTCCACGCCGCCACACTCAGCGATGTGCCGCCCGCCTGGTACTCTGGATAATCAAACCATGTTTCCGCCTTGCTGTCATCGAGATTCGGATAGAATAATCATCAAAATGGATGCCGTCCACCTCATAATTCGTCACGATCTCTTTCACACCGTCAATAATCAGCTGGCGCACCTGCGGAATCGCCGGATTGTAATAATACTCACCATTCTGGCACAATACCCACCGGTCATTCGAACTGTCCCCGTCCTTCGCCCACGCGATCGCCGGATTTGACGCACACAGATCCGAATAACGGTTCAGATACCCCGTGATCCGGTACGGATTGATCCACGCATGAAGCTGCAAGCCCCGCTGATGCGCCGCCTGCACCGCATATGCCAGCGGATCATACCCCGGATTCTTTCCCTGTTTTCCAGAGGCAAATTTCGACCACGGGAAATACTGTGACGGATACATCGCATCTCCATCCGGGCGAACCTGTAGGAAAACCGCATTTAACCCCTTCTGTACACAGAGGTCCAGTGTCTGATCCATCGCCTTCTTATATCCAGCCTCATCCTTCGCCCATCCATTCCAGTCCAGATACGAAACCCAGACACCTCTCATCTCTCCACTTCCAGGACTGCCGCCCGATACCGGACCCGCATACGCCTTCGAAACCGGCAGGAACAACATCCCCACCGCCAAAAGAAATGCTGCCACCCAGCCGATCGCCCTCTGTACCTGCTTTGCCATGCAAAATTCCTCCCCTCATTTCCTCCTATTCTACCAAATATTTCCAATAAATACTTTACTTTTTTCTGTCTCTTTTATTTTTCCAATACACAGGGACGAGCCCGCGAGGTCCGAACCGCCTTTCATATATCTTTGTACGCATCTTGAACACAGGTGTCCGAACAGGGCGGACGCAGTCCGTCATGGGCGAACATCTGTAGTGAAAGCAAGCGAACAAAGGTATATCGAAAGGGCGGTTCGAACCTCGTGGGCTCGTCCCGTCATTTTCACAACTATGTGCAAAAAAACCTCCCCTGACAGCCCTAAAGCCGCCAGAAGAGGCATTTTCATCATCACGAACAAAGCTCCCGCTTCTCCTTATAATGATGCTTCTCCTCCAGCATCATATCCTTTACCTTCATCAGGCGGATCTGCGTGCTTCTCTCATTTTCATCCAGCTTCATCGTGATATATTTGATATTTTTGCGCGCCTCCGGAATAATTACGTGCTCCAGCGCATTGACTCTCCGGCGCGTTTTCTCGATCTCGGCTGCCATGAGCTGGCAGGCTTTCTCTGTCTCGGACAGCCGCAGCATATCCGGCAGAATGTCCGCCAGCGACTTGACTGCCCCGTCCAGATCGCTCGAAGTAAACGCAAATCCATACGAGTAAATATCGTTCTCATCCGCCGTCCGGGTCTTATAATGGAACACCGGAATATCGACGCTCATTACGTTTTTCTTGTCTGCTTCCAGATAAACCGCCTGTTTCGGCGCGGCAAGCGCGGTATTTAACGCCTGCTCGGACATCCCGGCTTTAGCGATGACGAAATTCACATTCGCACTCCGGATGCCCGCCTCCACTTTCTGGCGCAGCGCCATATTTCCCGGACCAGATCCAGGAACTGCGCATCAGCTCATCCCGCTTATCCTTCAGCAGTTTATGTCCCCGCGTGGCTGTCGCCAGCTTCTTTTTCAGCCTCGTAAGCTCCATTCGGGTCGGGTTGACCTGTGTCGATGCCATGCGTACCACCTCTCTCCTGCAATCACTTTGTCACAACAGATCCGCCAGCTCCCGCAGCCGCGTTATGACACGCCGCTTTCGTTTTCAAGCGCATCCGCCATGCACAGGCATTTTTACTCTTTCCCATAATACAGATCCAGATACTTCTCATCGATACGTTTCAGCTCGCTTCTCGGCAGGATGGAAAGCAGTTTCCAGCCAATCCGCAGCGTCTCCTCGATATCGCGGTCCGTATTGTAGCCCTGGGAAACATATTCTTTTTCAAAGGCGTCCGCAAATTTTGCATAGATTAAGTCAACATCGGACAATGCCGCCTCGCCCAGGATCACCATGAGTTCCTTTGCTTCCTTGCCGCGCGCATACGCCGCAAAGAGCTGGTTTAAGGTGTTCGAATGGTCGGCACGCGTCTTGCCCTCGCCAATTCCCTTATCTTTCAGACGGGACAGCGACGGAAGTACGTCAATCGGCGGTGTGATGCCCTTGCGGTACAGATCACGGCTTAAGATAATCTGTCCCTCGGTAATATATCCGGTTAAGTCCGGAATCGGGTGCGTCTTGTCATCCTCCGGCATGGTTAAGATCGGAATCATCGTGATCGAACCATTCTTGCCTCTCTGGCGTCCGGCTCTCTCATACAGGGATGCAAGATCCGTGTACATATAACCCGGATAACCACGACGTCCCGGAACTTCCTTGCGGGCAGCCGAAATCTCTCGCAGCGCATCCGCGTAGTTTGTGATATCCGTCAGGATAACGAGAACGTGCATATTTTTCTCAAATGCCAGATACTCGGCAGCCGTCAGCGCCATACGCGGGGTCGCGATACGCTCAACCGCCGGATCGTTTGCCAGGTTGATAAACAGGACGGTACGGTCGATCGCGCCCGTCTCCTTAAAGCTCTCGGTAAAGAAATGCGCTTCCTCAAAGGTGATACCCATCGCCGCGAAGACAACGGCAAACGGTTCGTCCGTGCCGCGCACCTTCGCCTGTCTCGCAATCTGGGCTGCCAGATTCGCATGCGGCAGACCGGACGCCGAGAAAATCGGCAATTTCTGACCGCGAACCAGTGTATTCAGACCATCGATCGCGGAAACACCCGTCTGGATAAACTCCTGCGGATAGCTTCTCGCCGCCGGGTTCATCGGCAGACCATTGATATCGCGGCGTTCCTCCGGCAGGATCTCCGGACCGCCGTCGATTGGATTGCCCAGACCGTCAAAGACGCGTCCCAGCATATCCTCCGATACGCCAAGTTCCATCGTTCTGCCTAAAAAACGCACCTTACTATTTGAAAGGTTGATACCCGTGGAACTCTCAAAAAGCTGTACCAGCGCATTGCCGCCGTCGATCTCCAGCACCTTGCAGCGTCTCTTTTCGCCGCTCGCCAGCTCGATCTCACCCAACTCGTCATAGGTAACATTTTCCACGCCCTGCACCAGCATCAGAGGACCTGCAACCTCCTGTATGGTTCTATATTCTTTCGGCATTTAGAATGCCCCCTTTCCAGCCGCATCGGCAACCTCTTTCGCAAGTTCATCGAGGACCGCCTGATACTCTTTCTCCACGTCTTCTGCTTTCGTATATTTAAAACGTCCGATCTGCTCGCGCACCGGCATCTTGATGAGATTCTGGATGGAAGCGCCGCCTTCCAGCGCTTTCTTCGACTGCTCATAGAACGCCAGCACCAGCTTCATCATGCGGAACTGTTTCTGCAATGGTGTATACGTGTCAATCTCATGGAAGGAGTTCTGATGCAGGAAATCCTCACGGATCGAGCGCGCCGCTTCCATTTTCAGGCGGTCGATCGGGGATAATGCATCCATGCCGACCATCTTTACGATCTCCTCCAGCTCTGCCTCTTCCTGCAGAAGGCTCATAAGACCCTGGCGGCAGCTCATCCACTCATCCGATACATTCTCATCAAACCATTTTCCCAGATTGTCCACATACAGGGAATAGCTGGTCAGCCAGTTGATCGCCGGGAAATGGCGCTTGTATGCCAGCGCTGAATCGAGTCCCCAGAATACCTTGACGATACGCAGCGTCGCTTGGGAAACCGGCTCGGAAATATCGCCGCCTGGCGGGGATACGGCTCCGATTGCGGACAGGGCGCCCTCGCGTCCGTCCCTGCCAAGGCAGATGACATGACCTGCACGCTCATAGAACTGTGCCAGACGGCTTCCTAAGTAGGCCGGATAACCTTCCTCGCCTGGCATCTCTTCCAGACGGCCCGACATCTCTCGCAGCGCCTCCGCCCATCGGGAGGTGGAATCCGCCATCAGTGCCACCGAATAACCCATGTCGCGGAAATACTCTGCGATCGTAATACCCGTGTAAATTGATGCCTCGCGGGCTGCTACCGGCATATCCGAAGTATTGGCAATCAGCACGGTCCGCTGCATCAGGGAGTGCCCGGTCTTTGGATCCTTTAACTCCGGGAACTCATTTAAAACATCCGTCATCTCGTTGCCGCGCTCACCGCAGCCGATGTAAACAACAATGTCCGCCTCTGCCCATTTCGCTAACTGATGCTGGATGACGGTCTTGCCGCTTCCGAACGGTCCCGGCACAGCTGCCACGCCGCCCTTGGCGATCGGGAAAAATGCGTCAACGACACGCTGTCCGGTGATCAGCGGTTTTATCGGCGGCAGCTTCGTCTGGTACGGACGTCCGCGCCGAACCGGCCATTTCTGCATCATCGTAAGCTCTTTTTCGCCGTTTTCCGTCTCAATGAGCGCTACGGTTTCCTCCACCGTAAATTCACCGCTCTTGATCTCTTTGACCGTACCTTTTACACCATACGGCACCATAATTTTATGCTCAATGATCAGCGTCTCCTGCACGGTACCGATGATGTCGCCTGCTTCCACGCTGTCGCCCGCTTTCACGGTCGGCACAAACTGCCATTTCTTATCACGCTTTAAGGACGGAACCTCAACGCCGCGCTTTAAGTTGTTGCTGCCCGTCTCCTTCATGATATCGTCCAGCGGTCGCTGGATTCCATCGTAGATACTCGTCAGGAGTCCCGGTCCCAGTTCAACCGAAAGCGGCACATCCATCGACTCTACCGGCTCGCCAGGTCCTAAACCGGAAGTCTCCTCATATACCTGAATCGACGCTTCATCTCCGTGAATCTCTATGATCTCGCCAATCAGACGTTCGTCGCTGACGCGGACGACGTCAAACATATTGGCATCCCGCATCCCGCTGGCGATAACCAGCGGTCCTGCTACCTTCTTTATCGTTCCTTTGCTCATTGGAAGGTTTCACCCACCTTTCTATCATGCATCTCCAAACAGAATATCCGATCCAACTGCCTGTTCCACCGAATGCTTGACCGACTCCACGCCTTTTCCCGTATTCCCGGAAATCCCCGGAATCAGGATCACGGACGGAAGCGGCTGTTCCCGGTAGCGTCGATGGCTGTCTCAATCCCGGCAGCCGCCGCCTCGGTGATATAGATCACCGCGTAGGAACCAGAAGCCAGTTCCAGAAATACTTTCTCCGTCTCATTTACATCGGACACCGGAAATGTCTCCAGTCCCAGCGCCGCAAATCCGTAGATGCTGTCGTAATCTCCGACTACTGCAACCTTATACATACATCTCCCTTATCCTTTCCCGAATCTGTTCCTCCTCAAGACCGTTCAGACGGGCGGTCAGGATGATACGGACCGTTTTGATCTCATTTTCCTTCGCCAGTATATAGGCAACCAGCGGTCCCGCCGTAAACGGGTTGTATTTCTGCGGCTTGATCGTCTCGATCAGCTGATTGTCACACCACCGCTCAAACGCCGACGGCGATTCCTTTAATGCCTGCGCGCCGCCCCCATAGCGGGTTCCTTCCAGATACTCGCAGATCGCGCCGACACCGCCAAGAGCCGCCTGTGACAGGCGCTCGATATTCAAGCTATCGCACGGTGCCATCGCGCGCCGCATAAAATCCAGATGTTTTCCCGTCTTCTGGGAGCGCACCGCTATCTTGATATCCGCCACCGCGACCGTTGTCTCGGCATAATCGCGGATGATCGCGTCGGACGCATTCTTTCCGCACTCATAGATAGCTGCGAGCGCCGACCGGTCAACAATGATATCGCAGAGCTGCCCGTCGCCCGTGTGCAGAAATGTCTCGCTGGCTTCCTTCGCCGCCTCCCGCATATGTGCCGGAAGCGCCTGCCAGTCCTTCTCCGCCACGATCTTCGACATCCGCGCGCCGTCCACCTCGCAGTCGTCAAAATAGACATTGCCGTGGCTGCCCGGCGCCGCTGCATCCTTGATCGCCGCCTTTAAATTGTGGTAGAGATCCCCGTAGGAAAGCACTGCCAGGATCGCGTCGTCGCCCTTCAAAAGGTCGCGGACCGTCTCCCAGGATTTCGCCTTCTCCCGGGTCAGGATCGCCTCCGCGCTGAGCGGTGTATCTGCATCCCCCCAGCCGTGTTCGGTCAGGAAACGCAGCGCCCCCTCGTAGCTTTTTACGGACAGCAGCTGTTCAATCTGTGCGGAGGAAAAAAGCCCATTTTCCAGTGCCCGGATCCGGGCGACCGCGTAGGCATATTTTGTATCAGACATATAAGCCCTCCTTACCTTCTCCCGCCGTTATCCAAACAGCATCGCATGTACCTTGTCCGCCAGCTCATCCCGCTGCGACGCAAACAACGCCCCGGCAGAACAATTTTCCTCGACACCGCCATACACCAGAACAAAGCCCCCGTCGATCTCCCTCGGTTCTTTTTTCAGTACCAGGCTTCCGCCCTTTTCCTGCGCTGCCTTCTCTATCTTTGCCGGAAAATCATCCGGCATCCGCTCTAAATCACGTTTTGAAACATAGATTTCTCCTGCCCGATCCGTCACGAACCGGGAAAGAAGCTGCTCCATCCATGCAAAATACGCCTCATCCGGCTTTGCCAGCAGCTCCTTGTGTGCCGCCGCAAGCATTTCCTCGATGATCGCCTGCTTTTCCGCAAGGATCGCCTGGCGCTTCTTTAGCGCCGCCGAAGAACGAAGCCGTTCCTCATAGCTTTTTTCACGCTGCGCCGCCGATTTCGCCTGCTCTTCCTCCAGCTTTTTTACCTTTTCACCGGCTGCCGCAAGAGTCGTCTCCGCTTCACCGGCTGCTTTTTCCCGAATCGCAAGGGATTCCTGCTTTGCATCGTCAAGGATCTGAGCAATAATCTTATCTAATCCATTCATACGCTTCACTCCTTAACTGATTTTGATTCTTTCCGCCGTGCCAGATTACAGTGCATTGATTGCCAGAATCGAAACCAGAAGTGCCAGAATCGCATAGGTCTCAACCATCGCCGGGAACAGCATCGCTTTACCAAACTGTTCCGGTTTCTTCGCTACGATACCGATGGAAGCAACCGACGTTCTTCCCTGATGTCTCGCCGATACCAGACCAACCACGCCGATCGGAAGGCATGCTGCCAGATATAAGAGTCCCTGGGAGATCGACATGCTCATGTCAGCGCCGCCGCCAAGAAGACCAATCTTAGAAAGAGCGATGAAACCAACCAGCAGACCGTAGATACCCTGGGTACCCGGAAGCAGCTGGAGCAGAAGCACCTTCGCGAATTTATCCGGATCCTCGGTTACGACTCCGGCTGCTGCCTGACCTGCCACGCCTACGCCGTAGGCTGAACCCATACCTGCAAGAATAACCGCCACTGCAACTCCCAACAATGCAAATACAATTCCGCTCATATTTAATCCTCCTTGATTTCCACGTATTTTGTTATCTGCTTAAACGGACGGAACGCCTTTCCGCCACCCTCATAGAACTTTCCGAAAAACTCGACGTACTGCAGACGGCAGGTATGCACATACGCGCCGAGCAGGTTGATCGCCAGGTTAAACAGGTGTCCGAAGCAGAATACCAGTATAAATACAATCACGCCAAATACATTATTTCCAACCATACTTCCCATCTGGTTGATAACCGATGCGATAACGCCGGTTGCCAGTCCGAGCGCCAGAAGGCGCGAGTAGGAAAGCACATCCGACACCCATCCGGTAATATTGTACAAATCATATGCGCCAAGCGCCAGCCGCAGGAGCGGATTCTTCTTGTCGCGCGCCGACATCACCAGAATTCCCAGCGCGCCCACGATCGCCATTCCCTTTGCCAGCGAATTAAGCACCGGCGGGAATACGATATTCATCTGCGCGATGGAACCAAACAGTTCCGTCGGAAGCAGCATCAGGATCAGCCCCAGAAGCAGGAGGTACCAGAGTACCACGTCGCAGATAAAATCCACAACCTTGCCATCCTTTAAGAGCATATATCCTTTCAGTCCCAGCCCCAGGAATAAGTGAATCACGCCAAATAACATCGAATAAACCAAAAGCTTCATCGGGTCATTTAGCGGGACAAACCAGAGCGCCGGTATCGTCACCGTATGTCCAAAATACGTCCGGCTCACGATGTCCACCGCATCTCCGAAATAACCGCCGAACATGACGCCCCAGAACAGGGTCGAAAGTCCGCAGTACATAAAGAGCCGCAGTGATTTCCGCAGGTTTTCTTCCATCCTTGGGAATTTCTTAAGTGCCAGGAAACACATCAAAAATACAATAAATCCGTATGCCGCATCTGAAAGCATCAGACCAAACAAAAATACATAGCACGCTGCCATGATGCCGGTCGGGTCCATCTCCCCCTTCGCCGGTAAGCCAAAGGACGCGGTCACGCCCTCCGCCGACGCCGCGAAGGTTCCGTTGGAGAGAAGCACCGGTGCTTCCTCATCCTCCGGCACATCTGAACTTTCCACTGCAAGTTCAAACCGGCTATTCAGCTTCTCCTCCAGTCCTTTCGCATCGCGCTTCGGGATAAATCCCGTGATCATACACGTTTTTTCCGACTGTAAGATCTCGCCGAGCGCCTCATACTTCTGTGCCCTCAGGCGGTAATAGTCGGATAACAATTTCAAATCTTCCCTCGCCGGAGCGCACTGTTTCAGTTCTTCTTCCGTCGCTGCCGCGCGTCCCTCATGCTCTGCCGCTTGCGCTTTGAGTTTCTTAGCGTAAGCTGCCGGAACTTCCTCCACCGGACGCGCCGGACGGGCAAATCCAATCGACCGGAGTGCTGTCTCCAGCTTCTCCTCGTCCTCTTTCAGGCAAATTACCGCAATGCAGGTCTGGTCGGCATCGCTTCCGACAACCTCCAGCTCCCATTTTTCAAGCTGCGGCTCCTGTTTTGCCACCGAAGCGTAAATTTCTTCCTGCGTATAAGCGCCTCCGCCGACCGCGCCAGCTAAGATAGCACACCGTTTCGTCTCCTGATACGCAAGTGGAATCTCCAGCTTCTGCCACGGTTTCAGGCTTTCCGCCTCCGCCAGCAGTCTAAGCGCCGCAGTCTTTTCCTCCGTGATCTGCTTTTGCAGGTTCAAAATGCGTTCCGCCTGACCTAAAAGCGCCTCTGCGTTCGCCTCCGTCTCCCGGTACGCGCCTGCCTTTGCAAGCGGCTTTCCGGCAAGCCCAGCAAGCATCGATGTTTCCTCCGGAACCACCGCGGCAAGCACTTCCAATGCGCGGTCCGCCGTCGCCGCATTTCGCTCAAACTTCTGCCGATCCTCCAGCGTGTCCGTCCGCTTAAATACCTCGTCCGGCTCCGCCTCCGCAGAGAGCTCCAGCACTCCGGCAGCCTGCAGAAACTCCATCAGGGACTTACGGTCCTTCTTCAGGGCACAGATACATAGCTTTTGCATCTGCAATACTGCCATATCTACATCCCTCCATTCACTAGACCAGTTCCGCTATGAGCCGGTCAACCACCTCCGGTTTCCGTCTGTCCGCCGTCTCTCTGAGCGTCTGACACTCCGCCTCGGCTTCTGCCAGTGCCTGTTTTACGTACTCCTCCCCTCTGAGAGTCAGTTCTTCTTCCTGCTTCACAGCTGCTTCTTTCCCCCTTTTCTGTGCATCTGCGAGCATTCGATCCGCTTCTGCCTCCGCCTCCGCCTTAACGCGGCGTGCATCCTCCGAAGCCTGCGCGACCAGTTCCGATGCCTTCGCCTCTGCGTCCTCGACCGCCTGGATCGTCTCCTTGATCATTGAACCACCACCTTTTCCCCTAATTTTTTTTCAACAATAATGCAATATCCTTATTATGTTTCACATCCTCCCATTCCATACAATTCGCTGATTCGAAGCATCAAAAGCACATGGAAAATAAATAAGTTTTCTCGCATTTGTATACTATTATAACTTTTTCAATCAGTTTTGTCTATTAAATGTTTTAATTTTGAAAAGATTATACATACATCTTAATTTATGAAAAAAAATTTCGGTTCTCATGAAAAACAGTGTTTGTTTCCACAAAAAAAGCTGCCAGACAATTGTTGCTCTTCCACAAACCACTGTCTGGCAGTCCCCTATTATATATTTATTTTTATGCGAGCCACCCGATCGAATTAAGGAAATAGACCCACAAAAAGATCGTCACAACCGAGGCGACCGTGCTCAACACGACAAACTGTCCCGCCAGCTCGCCGTCGCCGCCCATGTTCTGCGCCATCGCATAGGACGCCGTCGCAACCGGAGTCGCGTACATTTCAAAGTAAACAAAACGTTCCACACCGGAAAAGCCGAGCAGCGTCGCAACCGCCAGAATCACTGCCGGCAGGATCACCATCTTGACGGTCATCGACGGAACCACATATTTCAGATTGCCGCCGATCGCATTGAAATGCAGCGTTCCGCCCAGTACGAACAGTGCCAGCGGCGTTGTCAGATTGGCAAACTGCTTGATCGGTCCTTCCACGGAAACCGGAAGTTTAATCCCTAACATATGGAAGATAAAGCCCATGAGCGCGCCGCGGATCATCGGATTTTTCAGGATATTCTTAATCAAAACGAAAACCGGGACCTTGCCGCCCCGGAACAATTCCAGAATCACGACCGCCGTTATGTTGTAGACCGGAATCACGATCGCCACCATCATCGTCGCCAGCAGTGTTCCCTCCTCACCGAACACGCTGGTTGCCAGCGGAATGCCGAACAGGACGAAATTGCTGCGGTAAATCGCCTGGATGATAACGCCGCGCCGCTCATTTTCCTTTACCAGACGCGGAACCACAGCAAGCAGAACCGCCTGCAAAAGCAGCACGCTGATAATGGCGACTGCCACCAGGCGCAGATTTAATGTCATTCCCTCCGGAATGGAATACAGGTTGTTAAACATCAGAATCGGAAAGAATGCCTGAAAGATCACCTTATTCAGGCGCTTCATAAAATCCTCATCCGCCAGCCCCGACATCCTGACTCCATATCCAAATGCGATATAGAGCAGAAACGGAAGGACTGTATTAAGTGCAAATAAAAAATTTTCCATATAATTCCTGCCACTTTCTTCTTAATTGCTTTGTTCTGGACGCGGTTTCTATCCAGTCAGGCCGCACCCCTTTAATCACCAGATTTATTATATACCCCATCCAAGAAATCGACAAGAAAAATTCAAGCGTGCCAGCCTCATAAACACTTCCGAAAAAGTTTCGAATTATGTAATACTCGTTTAGATTTATTTTAGATATTGGTCAAAATATGGACACAATTATCCAGTATTATAATGGCATAACATCAATGAGGCAGATGACACTACAAGATGCGCGCAATCGTTATCTGGCTCGACTAACAACAATTTCCTTTATATAGATATTTCTTCGCAGTCTTTTATCCCCCTTCGGCTGTGAAGAACCCCCACCTTGGGTACAAAAAAGAGACGGTTTGACGCCGTCTCTTTTTATGTACTCTGCAAACTACCAGGAAAGCACCTCATGGCCATCCTCGGTTACCAGCACCTGAATCTCCCACTGGCGGATGCTTTTCCATCCTTCGTGTATACACTCCAGTCGTCATCGCCGTCCACGAATACTTCCTCGGTTCCCTCATTGATCATCGGCTCGATCGTGAACATCATGCCCGGTGCAAACATCATGCCGGTGCCTCTCTGGCCAATATATCCAACCCACGGATCCTCATGGAACTCGATGCCGACGCCGTGACCGCCAATCTCACGAACCACAGAATAGCCATTTTCTTCCGCATGCTTCTGGACCGCTTCCGCCATATCGCCCATGAAGCCCCACGGTTTTACCTGCTCCAGACCTAATTCCACACACTCTTTGACAACATCCACCAGTTTTTTATGTTCCGGGCTGACATTTCCGATGCAGAACATACGGGAAGAATCCGCATAATAGCCGTGATAAATGGTCGAAACATCCACGTTGATGATATCTCCATCCTTTAATACGACATCCGCTGACGGAATGCCGTGGCAGACCTGATCATTGATGGATGTGCACACGCTCTTCGGGAATCCTTCATAGCCAAGCGGCGCCGGGATTCCGCCCATGCGGGTCGTCTCATTATATACCCACTGATCGATCTCCTCGGTTGTGACGCCAGCCTTGATATGCTCAGCCACATAATCCAGAACTGCCACATTGATTTTGCAGCTCTCGCGGATCCCCTCGATCTGCTCCGGGGTCTTGATCATGTCGTGATCCGGAATCTGGTGTCCGGCATCCGCCGCCTCCATCAGCTTCTCGTCAAACGCCTCATGGCAATGTTTGTACTTCTTTCCACTTCCACACCAGCACAGATCATTTCTTCCTAATTTTTTCATCTTACTTTCATTCCTTTCGTCCTGCACTCCGGCAGCCCGTTTGTCACTTTCTAACAGGCGGGTCAGCCTGCTTCCCTCATTCGGGAGACTGTTTGGAGTTTAACACACCGACGCTGAAAATGCAATGAAATCGCCCTTATCCAGCCAGATTCTCAATAATTGTGTTACTGTTTTTATCCCAAATTTTCACGATTTTTTCAACTTTTTAACAGTCTTCCTCTCTATTTTTCAGAAGAAACATTGTATAATAGAAGCATCCATATGAATTTTTTGAAAGGAGACTTTCTTTATTTAAATGAAACATTCAAGTAAACCTTCTGTTTCTGGAACTTCCAATGAAACTTTCCTGAAAACAGAATCAGCCAGCAGCCTTCAAGGTTCAGCCGAACCCAACTCTCCGGATACCAGCACTTCCAATGGCAGCGAAACATATCCACACAAAATTGACGCCTTAAAAAATTGGTTCCGGACCCGCCCGATCGTTGAAAAATTCTGTGCACTTCCGACATACATACAGAGCTGGGGACTTACCCTGTTTTTCATGGGTACCGCCACGATCATCGCGTTCTGCTTTTTTCATGCGCTCAAAAATCCGACTGCCAACATCGCGCTAACATACATTCTGGCGGTCTTTTTGGTAGCGCGTTTTACGGACGGATACAGCTTCGGTCTGTTCTCCTCCTTTGTCGGCGTTGTCTGCGTCAATTTTCTGTTCACGTATCCGTATTTCGCGCTGGATTTCACGATGGCCGGCTATCCGATTACCTTCGTGGCAATGTTTTCAATTTCCAGCATTACAAGCGCCATCACAAGCAACATGAAAACACAGGCGCGCGTGCTGGCAGAACGTGAAAAGATGCTGATGGAAGCGGAAAAAGAAAAGATGCGGGCGAACCTGCTGCGGGCAATCTCCCATGATCTCCGCACCCCGCTTACCAGCATCATCGGTTCCAGTACCGTATATCTGGAAAATGGAAGCAGCCTCCCGGAGGTTGAGAAAAATGCGCTGGTGCGCCATATTCTTGAGGACTCTAACTGGCTCTTAAACATGGTTGAAAACCTGCTCTCCGTCACGCGTATCAACAATGAGACGGCAAAGGTAACTAAGACCTCAGAACCGGTCGAGGAAGTTCTCTCCGAGGCGATGATCCGCTTAAAAAAGAGACTTCCAGATGCCAATATCCATGTGCGCGTGCCGGAGGAATTCCTGATGGTCCCGATGGACGCCGTCCTCATCGAACAGGTTCTCATCAACCTGCTGGAAAATGCCGTTGTCCATGCTGAAAGCACCGAGCCGATCGAGTGCTATGTGGAATCACTTTCCGACTATGCGATTTTCCACGTGCGCGATTACGGCGTCGGCATCCCGCCGGAGAAGCTGGCAACCATCTTTGACGGCTCTTCTTCGACGACCAGCACTTCGCCGGATGGACGAAAGGGCATGGGAATCGGGCTTTCCATCTGTAAAACGATCATTCTCGCCCACGGCGGCGAAATCAAGGCAATCAACCACACGCGCGGTGCCGAATTTTACTTTACCCTTCCAAAGGAGGACAAATAACATGACACATAAACTTTCTATTTTATTAGTAGAAGATGAAAAAAACATCTGCGACTTCATCTCCACCTCCCTGTCCGCACAGGATTACCGCATTTCCACCGCACACACGGGAAAAGAAGCACTTCCGATCATCACGTCCCAGTGCCCGGATCTGATTCTCCTCGACCTGGGGCTTCCAGACATGGACGGCATAGAGATCATCCGCCAGGTCCGCACCTGGTCCAGCGTCCCGATCATCGTCCTCTCCGCCCGCACGCAGGAACAGGAAAAGGTACGTGCGCTCGACCTTGGCGCGGATGATTATCTGACCAAGCCGATCGGCACCTCCGAGCTTCTCGCGCGCATCCGGACTGCCCTGCGCCACAGCAACCGCTTAAACACAGCTTCTCCGCTTTATAAGCGCCCATTCCATGCAAAGGGACTGACGATCGATTTTGAAAAACATCTGGTATCGGTTGATGGAAGGGATGTCCATCTGACGCAGATCGAGTTTAAGATTATCTCCCTGCTGGCACAGAATTCCGGCAGAGTCATGACGTATGATACGATTATTTCGAATATCTGGGGGCCGTATGCGGACGATGATAACAGTATTCTGCGCGTGAATATGGCACATATTCGAAGGAAACTGGAGCAGAATCCAGCGGAACCGCAGTATGTGTTTACGGAGATCGGGATTGGGTATCGGATGATTGAGGATGAGATGCAGTAATAGATAGATTGATTGATTGTCGTGATGCAAAAAGAGGCGTCCGGGAATCTGCGCCGCCTGCGTCTCCAATTATCATTGTTCGCTTGCTTTCGCTACATCTGTTCGTCTGGATCGGACAAAAATGTCCGCCCCAGCCGGACAGCTGGCGTGGGATGCGTACAATCGATAATTGGAACGCTGGCTCTACAGATTCCCGGACGCCACTTTCCTCTTGTTATGTTATGGATCGCTTTTGCCTGCCAGCCTTTGCTTTGCTCGGCTGGCTTTTGATTGTCTATTTTTGTTTTTGTCTGTTTTTTATTCTACTTCGCTTTCAATGACTCCATCGTATAAACCAATTAAGTCTTCATAGCCATCCGTGGATGGAAGTGTCACTACGACCGGCTCGCCCGGGTTCTGGACTTCGGTCTCCATCAGAGTAATGCAGGTCATCGGCTGGTCGAGGACTTCCATGTTGTATACGATATAGTTTGTCATATAGATAATGTAATCGTTGTCATCCAGCACGTAAGCGCCTTTCATTTCCTGGATGTTCATGTCCAGATTGACATCGGTGCCGAGTGTGTTCATCACGGTTCCGAGGGCTTCTTTGACGTTCTTGTTTAGCTTCTTTGGATTTGCCTCATATGCCAGCACACGTTTTCCATTGACCTCGTTTAAGGAAATGCCCTTCATATAGCTGGATTCCATATTGCTGGTGTTGACTCCGGTCTGGACGGAGGATATGATCTGCTCTAATGGCATCGGGTATTTCAGTTTGACACCGTTGGCATCTACGTAATAGTAGCCGTCCGTATAAAAAACCTGTGAATAGCTGTCCTGTCCCAGAATCGAGGAAGCGACCTGTGCCAGGTACTTGAGATCGGTGGTATCCTGCATATCCATCTCTGCATGCATCGCCATATCAACTTTCATCTGACCGTCCGGAATGACATCCTTTGCAAGTATGACCGAATGGACGCCGCTCTGAATCTCCGCGGACTGAATCGTATTGTTCTTCTCCATCACCCGGTCAAATACCTCCGCCGGATTTTCGGCTGCAAATGCGGTTGTTGACATTGTCATAATGGCTGCTGCACTCACAAGTGCGGTTGCTAATTTTTTCATTCCTATTCCCTCCTGTAAACCATTTTTCGAACCATGTCGGCAATCCACTTTATTCCAGAACTTTATTCTCTGAAACATGGAACTCACACCGGCTTTATCTCCAGTATATATAATTTGACAACGCTTGTAAAGCGTATCTACGGGCACTTTTCCTTCCGATTGTTATACACAAACATGAAAATTGCCATCAGGCAGATAATTCCATATCCTAGGAAACTCCAGCCGTCCGGCACCTGCCCGAAGATGAAGAAACCGAGCATCGTCGAGAAGATCAGCTGCGAATAATCGTAGATGGAAATACGGCTCGCCGGGGCATAGCGGTATGCCGCCGTGATCGCAAACTGTCCGCCCGCCGCCGCGCAGCCCGCCAAAAGCAGGATCCCCATCTGCTGCCAGGTCATCGATGATAGTCAAAAATCAGCCACGGCAGCACAACCACACAGGAAAATACCGAGAAAAACAGCACGATCACCGGTCCCTTTTCTCCTGCCTCTCCCAGTTTCCGCACCATCGTGTACGCCGCGCCCGCGCAGATGCCGCCGAAAAAGCCCAGCAGCGACGGCACAAGTGCCAGATTGGAGAATGTCGGCTTTACCACGAATATACTGCCGAGAAACGCACCGAAGATCAGCGAAAGCTGAATTGGCATAACTTTTTCCTTTAAGATCAGCCAGCTGAACAGCACTGTAAAAAACGGCGACATTTTATTTAGAATCGATGCGTCCGCCAGCACCAGATGATCCACCGCATAAAAGTTACACAGCACTCCCATCGTGCCGAAAATTGACCGCATCAGAAAATACGGCAGATCTTCCCTGCGGATACGAAACGGCTCTCCCGCCCGCAAAAGCAAAACAACCGCTGCCAGCGCCGCCACAAGATTGCGAAAAAAACTCTTCTGCATCGACGGCAGATCGCCCGCCAAATGTACAAACATACTCATCAGCGCAAAACAGAACGCAGACAGCACCAGGCAGGCAATTCCGCGGTATTCCTGCTTCCGGGTGTCCGGATGATTTTCTACCATGTTTTCATTCCCCTTTCCGTCTTCCTATCTTCCAGTATACGCACATCCCACATTTTTGTCTATTCTTGACACAAATTTGTTTCCATACTAAAATAGAGAAACCATTAACAACACTATCATTTGTAAGGAGCCTGTTATTTTGCTGAAATTATTCCATTCCCTCGATTTAAAACTAAAATCCTGCCTGATTGCACTGTTTGGAAGTGCATTTCTGGCATTTGGCCTGTACCATGTCCATTCCTTTTCCGGTGTCACCGAGGGCGGTGTCTTAGGAATGACGCTTCTGCTTGATCACTGGTTCCATATCTCCCCATCCGTGTCCGGCTTCATCATGAACCTCGCCTGCTACGCGATGGGATGGAAACTTCTGGGGCGGCAGTTCATCGCCTACTCCATTCTTTCCAGCGCCAGCTTCTCCCTGTCTTACCGGATCTGTGAGCAGTTTCCGCCCCTGTGGCCGCAGCTTGCCGATATGCCGCTTGCCGCATCCCTGCTCGGCGCGGTCTTCGTCGGCGTCGGTGCCGGGCTCTGCGTGCGGATCGGCGGTGCCCCGGGCGGGGACGATGCGCTTGCGATGAGCCTTTCCCACGTGACGCACATCAAAATCCAGTGGATCTACCTCCTGTCCGATTTTGCTGTACTGGTGCTTTCACTGAGCTACATTCCGTTAAACCGCATGGTATATTCCATCCTCACGGTACTCCTGTCCGGACAGATCATCGGGTTTGTGCAGACCGCGGGAACACATCCAGTGGAAAATATGGAACTTGATCGTTTTCATACGGTTCTCCCGGTTTCAAACGTGCCTACCCGTGAACAGTAATGAATTTTCTATATTTTTTGATTTTTTTAAAAAAACGCTTGCCAAATCAACCGACCTATGATATTATATAACTCGTTGAAGCGATGCTTCAGAAATGCGCGAGTGGCTCAGTTGGTGGAGCGCGACCTTGCCAAGGTCGAGGCCGCGGGTTCGAGTCCCGTCTCGCGCTCTTTTTATTTATAGCGGAAACCTTTTCATTTTCATGAGGGTTTCCGCTATTTTCGTTACTGGTCACAGTTACACTTTTTCTTTTCAAGGGAGTATTTTACCATGATACAAAAAGTAAGTTCTTTTCTCAAAAAGGATACCGTTTTAACCATCGCCCTGGCTCTGGCTGTCCTTTCCATGTTTATCATACCACCGTCCGCCGGATACCTGAAATATCTGGATCTGCACACACTGATCCTGCTCTTTGGCCTGATGACAGCAACCACAGGCCTCCAAAACATCGGTTTCTTTCGACAGCTCGGGGAATTACTGCTGCTTCGAATCCATTCACTCAGGCAGCTGGAACAGCTTCTGATTCTTCTGTGTTTCTTTTCCAGCATGCTGATCACCAACGATGTGGCCTTAATTACCTTCGTTCCATTTGCTCTGGAACTACTGCGGATGGTAAACCGCAAAGACCGGATCGTTCCGGTTGTCGTCTGCCAGACACTGGCAGCCAATCTCGGCAGCATGACAACTCCGGTGGGGAATCCCCAGAACCTGTATCTGTATTCCCACTTTGAGCTTTCACTTGATACATTTATCCGGAGCATCGGTCCATTTTCGCTGCTTTCATTGGTTTTGCTGCTGCTCGTCACAATGTTTACACCAAGGGAGACTATCTCACTAGATACAGCCGGTAGAGATACACCTCCGATGAGACCTTTCCTAAACGCTGCCTTTTCTGCTGTCTGGGAATGTTTTTCCTGTGCCTTTGCACCGTAGCCGGTCTTCTGCCGCTTCCAATCCTGTTTATCTGCATTCTGGCGATTGGCTGTCTGGCAGACCCGAAGATCTTCTGTCAGGTGGATTACTCTCTCATCCTGACTTTTATCGGATTCTTCATCTTCATCGGGAATCTGAAACACATTCCTGCGGTAAGCTCCCTGCTTTCCAGTATGATCACGGGACACGAAGTGATAGTCTCCGTTCTGGCCAGCCAGGTAATCAGCAACGTTCCGGCCGCCATCCTGTTGTCCGGATTTACCGAAAAAGGAGTTTCCCTTCTGATCGGAACTAACCTCGGCGGTCTCGGCACCCTGATCGCATCCATGGCGAGTCTTATTTCTTACAAATATATCGTCCGCTCCTGCCCAGAGAAAAAAGGAATCTACTTCCGCTGGTTCACGATTGCAAATGCGGGATTTCTAGCAGTCCTGATGGCGGTATATTTTCTGGTTTTTTATAGCATCTGATAAAAAAGAATGTGCCTTGGCACATCCGGGCGTCTCGCGCGGTCGCTTGCGACATGTTCCTGCTTCGCGCGAGTGCACATCCTCGCGGAGCGTTTTTTGTTTCATAGGACGTAATTTCCTATGAAACAAGAAAGCCCCCAGAGCGGCAACTCTGGGGGCTTTCTTAATTTTAAACAACAAAAAAGCGGGTGATGGGAATCGAACCCACGTATCCAGCTTGGAAGGCTGGTGTTCTACCATTGAACTACACCCGCATGATAAATTATGAAATTGTAATGCCCAGAACCGGAATCGAACCAGTGACACGAGGATTTTCAGTCCTCTGCTCTACCAACTGAGCTATCTGGGCATCCTGAGGAATCCTGTGATTCTCATGTTCGCTCTTGTTCAGCGACATGAGTTATTATACTAGAGAGTCTTTTAAATGTCAACTATTTTTTTCTACTTTTCTAAATTTTTTCAAAAACTTTTTCAACTTGCTGTTCCTGCCGCACAGCCAGCGTCCACATCTTCATCTCCAAATTTTCCGTAAACAATGGAAAAACCGACTCTTTTTCATTTTCCTGCATCTTTTTGATTTTGATGGTTGACAAATCCTTTTGGGTGTGTTTATAATGCATGTAACGAAGAACACAGATAAACCGATGAGGAAGAGGAGTATCTGACCTATGTATCGCCACAGAGAGTTCCGGATGGTGGAAACGGAACGCCTTACCGTCAGTGAATGGACTTCCGAGGGCAGCCTTGAACGATTGTTTCAGTAGGGGCTGACGGGACCCCACCCGTTATCCATCGGGGCACGTATGATGGTACGTGTAAGCGAGTGGACATTTTCACAAATGTCAATTTGGGTGGTATCGCAGAAGTTTACGCTTTTGTCCCATGTATGGGGACAGAGGCGTTTTTTAGTTTCTGGAAACATTCTCAGTAAAATCTTTCATCACGGCGCGCGGCGCCAAACCAAAGAGAATCTTCTTTCCAGACACATTCTTTACTCTGCTCCGGCAAGGCAGACTGATACATCTGCCATCCAAAACAAATATCAAAATAAGAATAAAGAATGGAGAAAATGACTATGAAAAAGAATCTGAAAAAATTATTTGCACTTGGATGCACCGCAGCCCTGACACTGACAACCGCAGGATGCTCTTCCAGCACATCCAGCAACGCTTCCGAAGCAGACACCACCGCTGAAACCTCTCAGGAAGCTTCCGCGGACAAAGAAATTTATAATGTAGCGATTGTCAAACAGCTCGACCACGCTTCCCTTGATGAGATTGCAAATGCAGTCGAGGCAGAGTTAGATAAAATCGCCGAGGATAACAATGTAACCATTCACTACGAGCTGTACTCCGGCCAGAATGACCAGACAACCTTAAAGCAGATTGGTGATCAGGCGGTTGCTGACGGTGTTGACGCCATCATCCGATTGCGACCCTGGCTGCACAGGTAGCGACCGTATCCGCACAGCAGACCCAGACACCGGTTGTCTACGCCGCTGTTTCCGATCCGGAAGCCGCTGAGCTGACCGGCATCGACTATGTAACCGGTACCAGCGATGCGCTGAACACCGAGAAAATCATGGATATGATTTTTGCCGCAAACCCAGATGTTAAAAATGTGGGGCTTTTATATTCCTTATCCGAGGCAAACTCAACCAAACCGATCGCGGATGCAAAGGCATACTTAGACGAAAAAGGCATCTCCTACACCGAGCAGACTGCAAATACCAACGACGAAGTAATTACCGCTGCCTCCTCCCTGGTTGCTGACAAAGTAGACGCTGTCTTCACTCCTACCGACAATGTCATCATGGCAGCTGAGCTGGCTATCTTCAAGGATCTGGCCGATGCAGGCATCCCGCACTATGCCGGCGCTGATTCCTTCGTCCGCAATGGTGCATTTGCCACCTGCGGCGTCAACTACACGGCTCTTGGTACACAGACCGCTGACCTTGCTTATCAGGCAATCACCGAAGGCATGGACGGCATGGAAGACTACTACACCGCAGAAGGCGGCATCGTAACCGTAAATACCGAGACTGCCAAAGCCTGAATATCGACACAGCTGTATTCAAAGATTTTGGCGATGTTGTAGAGGTTACGACCACCGAGGACTAATACCCCTCATCCGGCGGCACTTTGATTTTCATTTGACTGACTTTCATGTACTCTCAGAACCGTAAGACAGACCAGACGCCAGCCGCATCCCCCGCTTACCACGCGGCTGGCGCATCTGCCTTATGAACGCTCTGGGAGTACAAATCATTCTACGGAGGTAATTTCCCATGCTTCATATTTTACAAACCGCTCTGGAACTGGGATTTCTGTATGCGCTGGTGCCGATGGCGCTGTTCTTGAGTTTCCGCATACTGGACATCGCGGATATGACGACGGACGGCTGTTTCGTCCTCGGCACAGCGGTATCCGTCACAATGGCTGCGGCAGGGCATCCATTCCTCGCGGTTCCGGCTGCCATGCTTGCAGGCATCTGCGCCGGATTTGTTACCGCATTTCAGCAGACCCGTCTCGGCGTGCCGTCCATTCTCGCCGGTATCATCACCAATATGGGACTCTACACCATCAATCTGATGGTAATGGGCTGGAGTGCAACGTGAGTCTTTTAAAGACAGAGACCATCTTTTCCCTGCTTCAGAAAACCGGTATCGGGGGTGACTGGTATGAAGCACTTCTGGCAATCTGCGTAACTGTGCTTGCGGGCGCACTGCTCGTCTATTTTCTCGGTACCCGTCTGGGACTCTCCATCCGGGCAACCGGCAACAACATTGACATGGTGCGCGCCTCCTCGATCAACCCGACATTTACCATTACGGTCGGCTTATGCATCGCCAATGCGCTGACCGCACTCTCCGGCGCAATGGTCGGTCAGTACCAGAATACCGCCGACATCAACGGCGGCACGGGTATCGTCGTGATCGGTCTTGCCTGCCTGATCATCGGTGAAACCGTCCTCGGACGCCGCGGCGTGGCAAGAGGTGTCATCGCCACCGTCATCGGTTCGATTATTTACCGTTTTATCTACGCTATCGTCCTGTATACAAAAATCATGCCTGTACAGGGGCTGAAACTGGTCACCGCTGTGATCGTAGCGCTGGCAATCGCATTTCCGACGATCCGGAAATGGGCGGCATTCCAGACACGTAAAAATGCAGCGGCACGCCGGAAGGGAGGACACGGAGCATGTTAAATATTCAGTCGATATCAAAAACCTTTAATCCGGGAACTGTCAACGCCAAACAGGCGCTCTCCGGGCTGTCCCTGCATCTGGATCACGGCGATTTCGTGACAATCATCGGTTCCAACGGCGCCGGAAAATCGACCCTGTTCAATGCGATTGCCGGCAGCTTCTACGTCGATGACGGCTTTATCGAGCTGGACGGCGAGGACATCACCTATATGCCGGAGCACAAGCGCAGCCTGATGGTCGGCCGCCTCTTCCAGGACCCGTTAAAGGGAACGGCGCCGGGCATGACGATCGAAGAAAATCTTGCCCTCGCCTATCTGCGGACCGCAAAGGGGAAATCGCCATTTTCCCGCATTTCCAAGAAAGATAAGGATGCGTTCCGCGAACGCCTCTCCCTCTTAAATATGGGGCTTGAAGACCGGATGACCCAGCCGGTCGGACTTCTCTCCGGCGGTCAGCGCCAGGCGCTCACCCTGCTCATGGCAACCCTCATCACGCCGAAGCTTCTGCTGCTCGATGAGCACACTGCCGCCCTCGATCCGGGAACAGCTGAAAAAGTACTGGAGCTGACGAAAAATATCGTTGCTGAGGAGAAAATCACCTGCCTGATGATCACCCACAATATGAACCAGGCTCTGGAGCTCGGAAACCGCACGCTCATGATGGCAAACGGAAATATCGTGCTCGACGTCGGCGGCGCAGAGCGCGCTTCCATGACTGTCGAGGATCTGATCGCCCGCTTCAAGACCGGCGCAGGCCACGCGCTGGATAATGACCGGATTTTATTGTCGGAATAATTTTAAAAAAGCAAAAAATTCAAAAAGTCCCATCCTTTCAGATTTGAATCTGCATAAGGATGGGACTTTTTTATATTTCTCTTATCCAATTTCTATTTCCCAAGCACATCCGAAAGCGCTGCAAACTGCGCCAGCGTCAGCGTCTCGCCGCGCACGGACGGGGAAAGTCCCAGCGACTCGATTGCGGCTGCGATCTCTTCCTTGCTAAAGGAGAGATCCTGCGCGTTGGAAAGCCCGTTCTGCAGGGTTTTCCGGCGCTGGTTGAAGGACGCGCGGATGAGACGGAACATTAAATCTTTATCCTTTACCTCCACCGGCGGCTTCGCATGGCGGGTCAGACGGATGACCGCTGAGCCGACATTCGGACGCGGAATGAAACAGTTCGGCGGCACATTTGCCACGATGTATGGCTCGGCATAATACTGAACCGCCAGCGACAGCGCGCCGTAATCCTTCGAGCCCGGACCAACCTGCATCCGGTCTGCGACCTCTTTCTGCACCATAACCGTAATATTGTCGATCGGCGCGCCGCTCTCAAACAGCCCCATGATGATCGGGGTCGTGATATAGTACGGCAGGTTCGCCACGACCTTAACCGGACGTCCGCCGCCTTTTTCTTCCGCCATTTTTTTTATGTCAATCTTTAAAATATCTTCATTGATAACAGTTACATTTTCGCAGTCCTGAAGCGTATCTTTTAAGATCGGAATCAGATTTGTGTCGATCTCCACGGCGATGACCTGTCCTGCCGCCTGTGAAAGGCGCTGTGTCATCGTACCGATGCCAGGACCGACTTCCAGGACGGTGTCCTCCTTGGTCATGCCCGCCGCTGAGATAATCTTGTCCAGCACGTGCGTATCAATCAGAAAATTCTGACCGAATTTTTTCTGGAAAGCAAAATTGTATTTCTGTATTACTTCGATTGTATTCTTCGGGTTTCCAAGATCCATTCCGAAAATCCTTTCCCGGGTGTCCGGGACACCCCTTTTACGGTAACCGGTACAGCCTCCGCGCATTCTCTTCAGTCGCACGGACGATCTCTTCCGGTGTACATTTCTTGATTTCTGCCAGCTTTTCCACCACATATGACAGGTTCAGTGAGGAGTTGCGTTTGCCGCGGTTGGGAACCGGAGCGAGGTAGGGGCAGTCGGTTTCGAGTACCAGACGGTCGAGCGGCGCCATCTCGGCTACTTCCAGAAGCTTTTTCGCGTTCTTGAAGGTCAGTACGCCGCCGATGCCTAAGTAAAAGCCCATCTTTAAATACTCTGCCGCCATCTCTTTTCCATAGGAGAAGCAATGAATCACACCGCCTATCTCCCCGGAGTGCTCTTCCTTCATGATATCGAGCGTATCTTTCGCCGCGTCGCGGCTGTGGATGATGACTGGAAGTTTTAATTCCCGCGCCAGATTTAACTGGCGGTGGAACCATTTCTTCTGGGTCTCATGATCCGGCTCTTCCCAGTAATAGTCGAGACCGATCTCGCCGATCGCTACGATCTTCCCGGACTGTGCCAGCACACGGAGTTCGGCAAATTTTTCCTCGTCAAGCTCCGCCGTGCTGCTGGGATGAACACCGGCCGCACCGTAGATAAAGGGATATCTCTTCGTCAGTTCAATGGTGGTCTTTGTGCTCTCCATATCGGCACCCACATTGACAACCGTTCCGATCCCGCCTGCTGCCAGACCGGAAAGCAGCGCCTCCCGGTCCTCATCAAATGCCTCATCATCATAATGGGCGTGTGTGTCAAATATCATATAACTTATATTTCTCCATTTCCATTCAAGAATGTCTCAATATTCTTGCTGCAAGATGGGAGTCATCTCACATCTGATATTAGCAGATTTCTGCGCCCGCCGGCATATCCTTCTCGGTGGTCATCAGAGACAGCTTGCCTTCTGCATCCTCTGCACAGAGAATCATGCCCTCAGACAGGATACCTGCCAGCTTCGCCGGTTTCAGGTTTGTCACAACCATAACTCTCTTACCTACCATCTCCTCCGGAGAATAAGAATGTTTGATTCCGCTGACAATCTGACGTACCTGGCTTCCGACCTGAACCTGGGAGCAGAGAAGCTTCTTGGACTTCGGAACAGCCTCGCAGGAGAGGATCACGCCAACCTGGAACTGCAGCTTTGCAAAATCATCGTAGGTAATCTCTGCTTTCGGCTCGATATCGATGCCCTCGGCTTTCTCGTCCTCTTCCTTCTCCGGCTCTGCCTTTGCAGCAACTGCCTTCTTCTGCTCTTCCTGGATAACTTTGACTTTCTTCATCACATCGTCGAGTTTCAGGCGGGCAAAGAGAACCTCCGGCTCCTCAGTCACCTTATTTCCGGACGGATAACGGCCAAATTCATCCATCTGTGGCAGTTCACGTTTTACGGTATTTAATTCTTTTAAGATCTTCTCCGAGGTCTCCGGCATGAAGGATTCAAGCAGGGACGCACCGATCGTGATAGACTCAACCAGGTTGTAGAGAACAGTCGCAAGACGATCCTGCTTGTCCTCTTCCTTTGCCAGAATCCACGGGGTTGTCTCGTCAATGTATTTGTTGCTGCGGCGGAAAATATTGAAGATCTCGGTGATCGCATCGGCAACGCGCAGCTTATCCATCTTCTCATCGACCTTGCGGACTGCTTCCAGCACTACCTTCTTCAGATCCTCGTCCACCGGCTCCGTCACGCCCTTGTCGGCTACCACGCCGCCAAAGTACTGGTTCGTCATCGATACCGTTCTCTTTACGAGGTTGCCGAGGATATTTGCCAGATCCGAGTTCAGTCTCTCTACCATCAGCTCCCAGGTAATAACGCCGTCGTTCTCAAACGGCATCTCATGCAGAACGAAGTAGCGGACTGCATCCACGCCAAAGAAATCAACCAGTGTATCGGCGTAAATCACATTTCCCTTGGATTTACTCATCTTGCCGTCGCCCTGTAACAGCCACGGATGACCAAATACCTGCTTTGGAAGCGGCAGGTCGAGTGCCATCAAAAAGATCGGCCAGTAAATGGTATGGAAACGGATAATATCCTTGCCAATCAGATGCAGGTCTGCCGGCCAGTATTTCTTGAACAGCTCGCCGCTCTCGCCGTCGCAGTCATATCCAAGACCGGTGATATAGTTGGTCAGTGCATCCAGCCATACATATACAACGTGCTTCGGGTCGAAATCAACCGGAATCCCCCATTTAAAGGAAGTACGGGAAACACACAGATCCTGCAGGCCCGGAAGCAGGAAGTTGTTCATCATCTCATTTTTACGGGAAACCGGCTGGATGAACTCCGGGTGCTCATTGATATAATCGATAAGTCTCTGCGCATATTTGCTCATACGGAAGAAATATGCCTCTTCCTTCGCCGGCTGTACCGGGCGTCCGCAGTCCGGGCATTTGCCGTCTACGACCTGGGACTGGGTCCAGAAGGACTCGCACGGGGTACAGTAAAGTCCCTCGTAGCAGCTCTTGTAAATATCGCCCTGATCATAGAGCTTCTTGAAAATCTTCTTTACCTGCGCCTCATGATCCTCGTCGGTGGTGCGGATAAATTTGTCGTAGGATGTATTCATCAGATCCCAGATCGTCTTGATCTCACCCGCCACGTTATCGACAAACTGCTTCGGCGTGATGCCAGCCTCATCTGCCTTTAACTCGATCTTCTGACCATGCTCATCGGTGCCCGTCTGGAAACGCACATCGTAGCCCTGCGCTCTCTTGTAGCGCGCAATGCTGTCCGCCAGCACGATCTCATAGGTATTTCCGATATGCGGTTTGCCCGATGTATAGGCAATCGCAGTTGTTATATAGTAAGGTTTCTTACAGTTCTGACACATTTATCATGCCCTCCTTATTAAAATTGCGCTTTAAATTATGTTCTTCACAAAAAAAGCCTCTAACCGCCCATGGTTTTCCATCTGCGATTAAAGGCAAGCCACCTTCTTTTCTCTGCCTTTTCTTCATATATAAATATATAGATTAAGTCTATCTGTTTTGCATCCCTTTGTCAAGTATGGTATACTTGCAGACATATATATTTGTTTTGGAGGTATTATATTATGCAGAAACGCTTTTCCTTCCCGCCCCTGCCGCGCACAGCGCTCGCGATCGCTGCAGCTGCTGCCCTGGCGCTCTCCGGATGCGCTGGTTCTTCCGGCTCAGGAACCCCCGCCGAATCCTACGCCGCTTCCGGGCAGACTGGTTCTCCTTCCAATGCATCGTCCGATGCTGCCAGCGAACAGGCGCGTTTTGATGCGTTTCTGGCACACCAGTTTCAAGAAAGCGTGCAGGACGATCCGCTCTCCCTTCATTTTCTTGTCCGGAATCCGGAAAATTACGGTATCACCGAACCGGAGATGAAATTTCCAGAATATTCCCTGGAACAGCTTCAAAAGGATTCCGAGGAAAACGCGGCCGTTCTTGAGGAACTTTCTTCCTTCGATACCTCTCTCTTGACCTCCGACCAGCTCTTCACCTACCGGATGATGAAGGACACACTGGAGACGGAAGCCGGCTCGAAGGGACTGGAACTCTACAATCAGCCGTTAAGCGCCCTGATCGGCACGCAGGCGGAACTTCCGACCTTATTAGCCGAATACACATTTTACAACCGTGCCGACATCGACCATTACCTGGCACTGCTTTCGCAGATCGACACATATTACAAGCAGCTCGCAGCGTATGAACAGGCGCAGGCAGACGCCGGTCTCGCACCGTCCGACGACACCATCGACCGGATTTTAAAATCCTGTAAAGCTACCTCATCCGCCCGGAAAACAGCCTGCTGACGGAAACATTTGCCTCCCGCTTAAATGCGGTTGAGGGCTTAAGCGATGCAGAAAAGGCGTCCTACAAAGCAAAACATCTGACCATTTTAAAGGAACACTTTATCCCGGCATATACAAACCTCTCTAAAGCACTGGAATCGCTCAAGGGCTCCCATCCGGAGGCAGGAGGACTTAGCACCTACGAACACGGCAGGGAGTATTATGCCTATCTTGCGGCGGCGCTGACCGGCACAGATTCTTCGGTCGATGCGCTCAAAACGCGGATTGAGAAGCAGATGCAGGCAGATTTATCCGAAATCCGCGTCCGCTTAAAGGAACATCCGGAACTCGTCCGGCAGATGACCGACTCTGCCATCACACTCTCCGATCCGGATGAGATCCTTCAGAATTTACAGGTGCAGATTCAGGATGATTTCCCGGCGCTTACAGATACCTCCTACACACTCAAATACGTCCCGGAAGCGCTGGAATCTTCCCTGTCCCCGGCGTTTTTCCTCGTACCGCCGATCGATTCCGACGGTTCCAACACCATTTACATCAACGAAAAAGCAAGCACTGAGCAGAACCTCTACACCATGCTGGCGCACGAGGGCTATCCGGGGCATCTCTACCAGTCGGCTTATTTCAATGACCGGGAGCCGGTTCCGGTACGGCGGCTTCTTGCCTGCGGCGGCTACAACGAAGGCTGGGGACTCTACAGCGAACTGTACGCCTACTCCTTCGACAACGGACTGCCGGAAGCGGTCAAACCGCTGATGCGCTGCAGCGAAGCCAGCAGCTACGGGCTGTACGCGCTTCTCGACATCTGCATCCACTATGATGACTGGGATCTCGCCACAACCACCAGTTATCTGGAAAATTCCTACGGATTTACGGATCCGGAATCCGCGCGCGAGATATACCTGGCAATCATTGATAATCCGGGCAATTACCTGAAATACTATACCGGCTATCTGGAAATCCTGACCATGCGCCAGGAAGCCGAGGAGGTACTTGGGAACAAATTCAACGCCAAGAGCTTCCACCAGTTCATCCTGAACATGGACGGCGCTTCCTTCCGGGTCATCAAACCGTATTTTCAAACATGGCTGATGACGGAGAAATTACACGTATAAGAGAAAAAGAGCGGTATCTCCCTGTATGCATCCGCAGACTTCAGGGATCCCGCTCTTTTCGCATTTTCATGCTTTAGTTTACTTTCTTGTAATTCTTCTCAAAGCTCATCGGACCGTCGCCGATCTTCTCGCCTGCTACGCTCAACTCCAGCGTCTTTGCCTCGTAGTTCTGGATAAATGTATTGGCAATGGCCATGACAACCAGCTTGTCAGAGGACTCCTTTAAGGAGGAGAGATCCAGCGTCAGGGCGCCGTCCTTCTGCTCAAATTTATCCACGGTGATTCCCTCTTCAATGACGCCCACCTCTGCCATCTTATCAAGCAGTTCCTGTGCATCCAGCTCATCGCCGTCAATGCCATCCATATTCTGTTTTAAGCCGCTCTTATCAGATTTTACAGAATATACGCAAACCGTTACCGTCGGATCTGCATCCGTTACCACCATGCTTTCTTTCTCAGCCACGCCGTCTACAGTCTCCTGCTGCGCCGCACCTGCCGGGGCAGTTCCATGTTCGCTGGTCTCTCCTGTATTTCTTGCCGTCGGCGCACATGCGCCCAGAACAGCTGCCATCATAAGACCAGCTGCCATTACCATAAATTTCTTCATAATGTACCTCCTTGTATTCTCCTCGCAGCAGTTGCTTCACGGTTTTCGCAACCGTTTTTGTCTTTCACACCTGTTTCCATCCAGTGCAGACTACATCCATTCTTTTTACCGCTGCCCATCCTTACTCCTAAACCACTGATTCAGCTTCATCAGCGCCTTTACCAACGTCTGCATCTCATCTTCCGACAGATCGCTTGTCAGGCTCTCGATCATCTCCCGGTGGAACCGGGCGTGATGCCCATACGCTTTTCTGCCCCGCTCTGAAAGAGAAATATATACGACCCGCCGATCCTCGAGTCCCCGGCTTCGTTCCACATAGCCTTTTTTGACCAGGCTGTTCATGGCAATTGTGAGCGTTCCCACCGTAACGGACAGTTCTCTGGCAATCGATGACATATTTTTCGGTTCACCAATCCCGATCGCTTCGATCACATGCATATCGTTATTCGTGATGTCTTTAAACTCCGGCGTAATGATTACCTTCTGTTCTATGTCCATCACATCGCGGAACAGCGTCACCAGAAGCTCATTCAGCGTCTCATAATTTCCCACAGTTTTCCCTCTCATCCTTGGTTTCAGCGCGCAAAACGGCAATTTACCCTACCGATTATACAATATTCTGTGCGGCAAGACAACTAGCAAATTTCTTACATCTTCTCTTATAACATGGCACTTGTTACTGTTCACGCACACGTGCCCAGTAACGGAATTTGCCGTGGCTTCACATTTAAATACGGCAAATTCCTGCTGCCACCACGTTTTCTTACGGCACTTTCGGTTCCAAAAGTGCCTACCCGTGAACAGTTACCATAGCACTACATAAGATACTCGCCACAAGCCCCGCGAACGTTGCAATCAGCGCCCCCGCAAGCGTCCATCGCGTCTTTGAGATCCGCACGGTCAGATAGTAGACACTCATCGTATAAAAAACCGTCTCCGTGCAGCTCTCAAGAACCGACACCATCATGCCGAGCCGCGAATCGGGTCCATACGTTTTAAAAACATCTAAGAGCAGCCCCGTCGCCGCCGAACTGGACACCAGACGCACCAGAAGCAGCGGAACCACCTGCGCCGGTATATGCAGTAATGCCGCCGGTCCCGCCAGCACCCCGGAGAGGAAATCGAGAAAACCGGAGGTCCGAAGCACGCCGACCGCCGCCATCAGTCCCACCAGCGTCGGCAGGATTCCAGCCACCGTTTTAAGCCCCGCAAGCGCCCCTTCGATAAAATCATCAAAAACCGGGCGTTTCTGAAGCACCGCAAACCCAACGATATAAAACAAAACAACCGGAACCAGGTATTCAGAGAGGTAATTGATGCAGCGCATTTGACGGCTCCCGTGTCTATACTTGTTTTATATGTATGGTTTGAATCCGCGTTCTATGATAACGGATCTGTTTCCAGAGCCCCTTATTTTAACAAGGGCATTATAGGGGATAAATTTGTTTTTTGTGTGAAATTTTCCCCCTACATGACGCCAAATTGCGTTTTCTATTTCCAGCCATCCTTTTTTATTGATTTATATTGCTTTCTCCTGCACATCACGCGGCACACCGCCACTCCTGCCAGGGTGCTGATACAGGTTGCCAGGAACGCCGGACCGGCCACGGCCAGCGGATGCGCCGATCCGTACTGGCTCCGGTAGGCGATCATATTGATAGGAATGAGCTGCAGCGATGAAATATTTACGACCAGAAACGTACACATTTCATCGCTCGCCGTTCCCTGTGTGACCGCCGCCGGATCCCCCTCCGCTCTCCGTTCCTCCTCCAGTTCTTCCAGCTCCTTCATCGCCGTAAGCCCCGCCGGGGTCGCCGCCCAGCCAAGCCCCAGCATATTGGCAATCATATTGGCGGCCATCGAAGAAAGCGCCGGGTGACCCGCTGGAATGCGTGGAAAGAGGAAATGAAGCACCGGCCGCATCCCCGCCGACAACTGCTCAATCAGCCCCGCCCGCCGTCCGATCTCCAAAATTCCCGTCCAGAACGCTATCACCCCCAGCATCGTGATTCCCAGCGAGACTGCATCCCCCGCCGCTGCAAGCATTCCCTCCGTCACCGCCCCCAGCGTCCCATGCACCGCCGCCCAGCCAAGCCCCATAAGCATCATAAACGCCCAGAGTGCATTTAACATGCATCTACCTCCCTGCTGTCATATGGTACGCTCAGAACATTTTATACTCAGACAAGTATAAAAAGACGCCAAACATACACCATAAATAAATACAATTATATCATTTCTTTTCGTCCATTCCGCTTGCATTTCAGAATTTGGATCTTTAAAATAAGAACTATCATCTCCTTCACATGACAGACATTCTTTGAAAAAGGCCATTTTATATGGATTCTCCTGCCAAAAACCGTGAAGACATTGAAATATGATTTAATATTATGAAAACGAGGTATTCAGAATGAAACAATCCGCAGATTTAAAGCGTCTCCTCACCTCCATCGATCATAAAAGCTATCCGGCTTACAAGGATGTGCGCGGCGCTTATGATTTTAATACGTATATTTTATCCATCGACCATGTACAGGGTGACCCGTTTGCGTCCCCTTCCAAGGTCAGTATCCAGGTCCGCCACGCGAAAGCCGGATTTCCGGCAGAACTCTTTGATACGCCGTGGAAAAAAACAGCGCTTGAAGATTACCTGCTCCGCTGTTTTTCCCGTGAGATCGGACGTCTTTCTTTCAAGGCAAAAGGTTCTGGAAAAAGTGGTCTGATCGCCACCAGCCGCCCCGGTCAGGAGGTTCTCTCCCGGACCGCCTGCGAAATCGGGAGAAATGAGATTACAGCCCGTTTTGAGGTTGGTTTCCCGGCATTCGGGCGCACCATCAACTCAGGTGAACTGATCCGGATTTTCTTTGATTTTCTTCCAGGCTGTGTCGAAAACGTCTTTTTCTACCGCCGCCAGAACACCTCTGAAATCAAAAAACGCATTACGCTGGCAGACGATCAGCATTTTATCCGCAATGAGCTGAAACGCTTAGACCTCATCTCCTTCGTCGCAGACGGCTCAATCCTGCCGCGTGAAACCGGCGTCTCCGACCGTCCGATGAAGGGCAGTGTGGCGTTCCATTCCCCGGATTCCTTAAGAATCACTCTGAATCTTCCGGGACACGGTCCGATCTCCGGCATGGCAATCCACCGCGGCATCACCCTGATCGTAGGCGGCGGCTACCACGGCAAATCCACACTGCTAAAAGCGCTGGAATCCGGCGTCTACAACCACATTCCGGGGGATGGACGTGAATATGTCATCACCGATGAAACCGCGGTCAAGCTGCGCGCCGAAGATGGACGCAGCATCAACCACGTTGATATTTCCCTCTTTATCCGGGATCTGCCGAACAAAAAAGACACCACCTGCTTTTCCACCGCCGATGCCAGCGGCAGTACCTCCCAGGCGGCAGCCGTGATCGAAAGCATTGAAGCGGGAACCCGCGCTTTCCTGATCGATGAGGACACCTCCGCTACCAACTTCATGCTGCGGGACGACCTGATGCAGCGCATCGTCAGCCGCGATAAAGAGCCGATCACCCCGTTCATCGAACGCGCCCGCGATCTCTACAAGCAGGCAGGCATCTCCACCGTCCTCGTAGCTGGAAGCTCCGGCGCCTACTTCTTCATCGCAGACACTATTATCCAGATGGATGCATACCGCCCGTTTGATATCACGGAGATGGTAAAAAATGCCTGCGAACAGGAGGCTTCCAAACCCGCCATCCAGGCGCCTGGGTTCAAGCTCCCGACGGCTGGACGGAAGCTGGCGGCTGGCGGAACAGGGCGGGCTGTGGGCGCGATGGCGCTGAATTTTGGCGACAGCCGCGCAGAAGCAGGCGGTGAATCTCAGGAAGAGGGCGAAAACAGCAGTCGTTCTGGACGGTTTGGCAATCGCGGCGGCAGCGCCTCCGATGCAGGACGCTTTGAACGCGGTCGCGGAGGACGCCGCGAAGCTGATCGAAATTCCGACCGGAACACGCGTATCAAAGTCCGTGTCCACGACAAACACTCTTTCCAGGTTGCCAAAGAGCCGGTCGATCTGCGCTTCGTCGAACAGCTTGCCGACAGCGAGCAGACCGCCGCACTTGCCCAGATGGTGCGCTACTGCCTGGAAAAAGGCCTTCTGGAGCGCTGCACCGTACAGGAAACGGTTGCCACACTCTTAAAAGCCTATGAAGCAGACGGGCTCTCTGTGTTCAGCGATGCTTCATATGCCGCCATGGGACTGGCAATGCCGCGCGTGCAGGAGATTTATGCTTGTTTAAATCGTTTTAGGGGATGATTGGATACACAAAAGAGGGCTGCATTTTGCAAGCCCTCTCTTTATATTTTTGCATTTTACACTGAACTATTTGCAAATTTCATCTTGGCTCATCCCTGAACCCTGCCAAAATCTATCCTACCCTTCGCACAGCGCCCGCATCACGCCCTCAACCGTCTCTATCTTCTCTGCTCTCCACGCATTTCCGCCGCAGAAAATCAGAGCATGATCTTCATCACCGCGGGCGGCATTGACGAGTGCCTGCGTGATGCAGTATGGGATCTTCGCCGGATCACAGTGTTCCAGACACTGGTAACAGTGTGTCACTGCCTGTCTTCCTTTTTCCAGTTCTTTTAAGAACGCATTCTTGATCGCACGTCCCGGCATGCCGACCGGACTTTTGACAATCACGATGTCCTCTTCCTTCGCATCCAGATATGCCTGCTTATATGCCATCGGTGCATCGCATTCCTCGGTTGTCACAAAACGGGTTGCCACCTGCACGCCGTCCGCGCCAAGCTCCATTTGGTGCATCACATCCGCATGGTCGTAGATGCCGCCAGCCGTCACAACCGGAATCGATTTGCCATATTTCTGCGCGTATTTTTTAACCAGCGCGATAATTCCCCGCACTTCCTCGTCATATTCCGCCTGATGGAATGTCTCGGCTGCGTGCGGCGTGTCTACCTCCAGCTCGGTCAGCTTCTCACGGTCAAATCCCAGATGTCCGCCCGCCAGAGGTCCCTCAACGACCACCAGATCCGGTGCGGTCTGGTACTTGCGGTCCCACATCCGACAGATGACCGTCGCCGCCTTAACGGAGGAAACGATCGGCGCAATCTTCGTCGCCGTCCCTTTCACATACTCCGGCAGGGAAACAGGAAGTCCTGCGCCCGATATGATCAGGTCAGCGCCCGCCTTGACCGCCGTTTTAACGTACTCCGCATAGTTTTTCGTTGCCACCATGATATTAAAGCCCACGATGCCGCCCTTCGCGATCGCGCGCGCCTTCTGTAACTCTGAACCGATCGCGCGCAGGTTTGCCTCCTGCGGATGTTCGGCAAAATCCGGCTCCCGGAAACCGATCTGGGCAGTGGAAATAATGCCGATGCCGCCAGCCCCCGCCACGGCTCCTGCCAGCGAGGACAGGCTGATGCCAACCCCCATACCGCCCTGGATGATCGGAAGCTTCGCCGTCAGATCACCAATTTTCAGCGGTTTTAACTGTGATAAAATTGTACTCATACGATCTCCTATATTCACAAAGGGGACCGCCGCGCGGCAACCCCCTTTCAATATCTATTTTTTAGATTTTTCTAAAACGTTCATACCGCTGCTCCGCGATCTCATCCGGTGTCTTTTCCGCGCAGGACTGGAAGAACTCACGCATATGGCGGTCGATGATGCGTCCGATCTCCTCGATGTTGTCATCGGTTGCCGGCTCATCCTCGCAGATAATGCGCTCGATCATGCCAAGCTCATACAGATCCTCTGCCGTCATCTTCATGACCTTCGCCGCCTCGCTGGCTCTCTTGGCATCTTTCCACAGAATCGAAGCAAAGCCCTCCGGAGAAAGGATCGAGTAGGTCGCATTCTCCATCATCCATACCTCGTTGGAAACCGCCAGCGCCAGTGCGCCGCCGCTGCCGCCCTGACCGGTGATAATCGCCAGAATCGGCACCTTCATATCCGACATCTCAAAGAGGTTGCGGGCAATCGCCTCGCCCTGGCCTCTCTCCTCTGCCTCCATACCCGGGAATGCACCTGGCGTATCGACAAAACAGATGATCGGACGGTTAAATTTCGCCGCCTGTTTCATCAGACGGAGCGCCTTTCTGTATCCTTCCGGAGACGGCATGCCGAAGTTGTGCTTCATGCTGTCTTTCGGGGATTTACCTCTCTCCTGTCCAATGACCGTGACCGGCATTCCATAGAAGGATGCCACACCGCCGATGACCGCCATATCATCGCCATAATACCGGTCGCCGTGGAACTCGGTAAAATCGTCAAACAGGATCCGGATATAATCGCTGGCGTTCAGACGTCCGGCGCTACGGGACTGGCGTACTGCCTCCCAGGCGTCTCTCTCTCGGCCTGCGATCTTATTTAAGGTCTTCTGGCGCATGATACCAGAGAACGGTGCTTTCCGGCTCTTTAACTTGCCTTCCTCCACAGAAGCCGCTTTTTCTGCCTTGGATGCAGATGCCGCTTCTGTGTGGTTCTCCGCCTCGTCGTTCCATTTCTCCCAGCCATGCTCCTGGCTGTGAAGCTTCAAAATCTGTCCCAGAACACGCTTCTGATCTTTTCTTTCCACGATCTGATCCACAAAACCGTGTGTCAGCTGGAACTCGGCTCTCTGGAAGCCCTCCGGGAGCTTCTGGCCGATCGTCTGCTCGATGACACGCGGACCCGCAAATCCAATCAGTGCTCCCGGCTCTGCCAGGATGATATCGCCCAGGGACGCAAAGCTTGCCGTTACGCCGCCGGTGGTCGGATCCGTCATAAAGCTTATGTAGAGAAGTCCCGCCTCGGAATGACGTTTTAAGGCTGCGGAAGTTTTCGCCATCTGCATCAGGGAGATCATGCCCTCCTGCATTCTCGCACCGCCGGAAGCCGCGTAGATGATAACCGGAAGCCGTTCCTCGGTCGCACGCTCTACCGCACGGGCAATCTTCTCTCCCATGTTGTGACCCATGCTGCTCATCAGGAAACGGGAGTCGCAGACCGCGATCACAGTCTCATAACCGTGAATCTTTCCTTTACCAGTGACAACCGCCTCATTTAACTCGGTTTTCTCTCTGGCTGCCTCAACCTTGCCCTCATAGCCCGGAAATGCAAGCGGATTGACCACAGACATCTCCTTATCCCACTCTTCAAAGGTACCTTCATCGATCAGCATCTCAATCCGGCGGTACGCATGCATCCGGAAATATCCGCCGCAGCGCGGGCACACATACAGGTTGTCCTTGACATCCTGCACCAGAATTGGTTTCTCACATTTATTACACTTACGCCATAAAGAACGCAGACTTTCCGGCGTCATCGCCGTCGGACGGCTCGGAATCTTCTCCGGTTTTTCCTGTGCTGCCTCTGCCGCCCTTTTATCTGCTTTCGCGCTCTCCGCACGGCTTACGCCGGCAGAACCGTGGTCGTTTGTATTGATCGAAGTATACGATTTCTTAAACAGATTTTTAAACATCTCTTATTCAACCTCACTTATTAGCCAATCATAAACGTCAGCTCTGCGGAAACAGCCAGCTTGCCATCGACGGTTGCCGTCGCACTTCCGATGCCGACCGGTCCTTTTCTCTTGATGATATGGCACTCCAGCTTTAACTTGTCGCCCGGAACTACCTTTTTCTTGAATTTTGCGTTGTTGATTGCCCCGAAATATGCCGTCCTGCCCTTATTTCCTTCTTCACTTAAAATCGCAACCGCGCCGACCTGCGCCAGCGCCTCCACGATCAGGACGCCCGGCATGACCGGCTCCTGCGGAAAATGACCTGCAAACCACGGCTCGTTGTATGTTACATTTTTATATCCAACCGCGCCCTCGCCCGGTGTCACTTCCTCGATACAGTCGATCAAAAGAAACGGATGACGGTGCGGGATGATCTCCTGGATCTCTTTAATTCCCATCATAATTTCAGTTACCTCTTTCGCTTTCCCAGACATCATTTTTGTATGCTGCAAGTCTCTTCCGCCAGCTCCAGTGCGCTGCTTCCAATCATTCAATCATCCACACAAAAACGTCCTCAAATTATATTTAGTCCTCAAATTTCTTGATTACCAGGCTGGCATTGACACCACCAAATCCCAGGGAGTTGGTCAGGGCATAGTGGATATCCATCGGAACACCCTCGCCCATCGTGTAATCCAGATCGCAGCCCTCGCCTGCCTCTTTTAAACCTGCGGTTGCGTGTACAAATCCATCCTCAATGGATTTCACGCAGGCGATAAACTCAACACCGCCCGCTGCACCTAAAAGATGTCCAATCATCGACTTAGTGGAGTTAATTTTTACCTTGTAAGCGTGGTCGCCCAGCGCTTTTTTCACTGCCATCGTCTCGAAGAGATCGTTATGGTGTGTACTGGTTCCATGTGCATTGATGTAATCAATCTTCTCCGGTGCGATACCTGCATCCTTGAGCGCCATCTCCATCGCATACGCTGCGCCGCTTCCATCCTCTGCCGGGGAAGTGATGTGGAATGCATCGTTGCTTCCGCCGTAGCCGACTACCTCTGCCAGAATCTTTGCGCCGCGCTTCTGCGCGTGCTCTAAGGACTCCAGAACTACGATACCAGCGCCCTCGCCCATGACGAAACCATCGCGGTCCTTATCAAACGGACGGGATGCCGTCTCCGGGTCATCATTGGTAGAAAGAGCCGTCAGAGCCGCGAAACCTGCCATACCGAGCGGTGTGATCGCAGACTCGGTACCACCGGCTACCATCACGTCTGCCTCGCCGTACTGGATCGAGCGGAACGCCTCACCGATAGAGTTCGTACCGGTCGCACAGGCAGTTACCACGTTGATGGATTTGCCCTTTAAACCATACTGCATTGCCACATTGCCGACTGCCATGTTGCTGATCATCATCGGAACGAGCAGCGGGTTCACACGGTTCGGTCCTTTTTCCAGCATTTTTTTATGCTCACGTTCCATCGCCTGTAAGCTTCCGATACCGGAACCGATGCTGGTTCCCACGCGGAACGGATCCTCTTTTTCCATATCCAGACCCGCCTGTGCGATCGCCTCACCGGCTGCCGCTACCGCATACTGGGAAAACGGCTCCATACGTCTCGCTGCCTTCGGATCCATGTATTTCTTCGGATCAAAATCCTTCACCTCGCCTGCCAGCTTTGCCTTATAATCGGTTGTATCAAAATATGTGATCGGCGCGATACCGACTTTTTTATCCTTTAATCCCTGCCAGAAGCTTGCTACGTCATTTCCAATCGGAGTGATCGCTCCCAGACCGGTTACTACTACACGTGTCTTATTTCCCATCTAAAAACCTGCCTTTCTATCGTCACAGTTCACACGTTGTGCAAACTGCGACACGATTTTGCCGATGCTTCGCATTCCAAATCGGCAAAATCCGCTGCCACTACGTTATCGTACGGCACTTTCGGTTCCAAAAGTGCCTATCTGTAAAGCACCTTTTCCCTACATCGCCATTCCGCCGTCCACGCACAGAACCTGTCCTGTGATGTAGGCTGCGCGGTCAGAAGCCAGAAATACGGCTGCCTGCGCTACATCCTCGGTCGTACCGAAACGTTTTAACGGAATCTGCTCGCCCATCGCCTTCTTCACATCGTCCGGAAGAACGGCGGTCATTTCCGTATCAATAAATCCCGGTGCAATCGCGTTGACCGTGATACCACGGCTTCCAATCTCCCTTGCCACGGATTTGGTCAGTCCGATCACGCCCGCCTTGGACGCACAGTAATTTGCCTGTCCCGCATTTCCCATCACGCCGGAAACAGAGGAAATATTGATGATGCGTCCGCCCTTCTGCTTTAACATCTGGCGGGATACGTGCTTAATGCAGTTAAATGCGCCCTTTAAGTTCGTATCGATAACGGCGTCAAACTCTTCCTCAGTCATCTTCATCAGAAGATTGTCACGGGTAATGCCCGCGTTGTTGACTAAAATATCAATTCTCTTATAGCGGCTGATAATGTCCTTTAAGAACACCTCCGCCGCGCTGTAATCCGAAACATTGCACTGAACGGCTTCCGCCTGTCCGCCCGCCTCGGTAATTTCCTTTACGACATCCTCTGCTTTTGCCGCAGAGCCATTATAATTAACGATCACCACCGCGCCCTCTTTCGCCATCGAAATAGCGATCTGACGGCCAATGCCGCGGCTGGCACCTGTCACAACTGCTACTTTTCCATTTAACATCCAAGCGCCTCCTTTACTTTGTCGATATCTTCCAGTTTCTCTATATTGAACGCCTTCGCGTTTTTGTCGATTTTGCGCATGAAACCAGTCAGGGTCTTACCCGGTCCGATCTCAATAAATGTGTCCACACCGTCTGCTAACATCTTCCGGATCGTCTGCTCCCAGCGGACGGAGGAAGAAACCTGCTTCATCAGAAGCGGCTTTACATCGGCTGCATCGGTCACATAATCTGCCGTCACATTCGCAATATACGGAATCTCCGGTGTATGAATCTCAACGGTATCGAGTACCTTTCCAAGCTTCTCGCCAGCTCCCACTAACATCTTGGAATGGAACGGTCCGCTTACCTTTAACGGAAGAACGCGTTTTGCGCCCGCTTCCTTCAATTTCTCTCCTGCCTCGGCAACCGCCTCTGTCTTACCAGAGATAACAATCTGTCCCGGGCAGTTATAGTTGGCAATCTGCACGCCCTCGATCGGCGCGATCACCTCTTCGATCTTCTCTGCATCCATCGCCAGTACGGCAGACATGGCGCCCTGACCAACCGGGACTTCGCCCTGCATCAGGATACCTCTCTGCCGCACGGTACGGATGGCATCTTCGTCAGACATAACGCCTGCAGCCGCCATTGCAGGATACTCTCCCAGGCTCAGGCCCGCAGCCACATCCGGGCGGATTCCGGTACGTTCCATGAATACACGCATCATCGCAAGGCTGGCGGTTACCATCGCCGGCTGCGTATACTCCGTGATATTCAGACGGTCCGTCTGCGCCGGATCAAAGCAAAGATCGGTCATTGAAAACCCAAGGATCTCGCTTGCTTTCTCAAACATCTCGCGTCCCGTTTCCGTTTCCTGATAAAAATCCTGTCCCATGCCAGTGGTCTGTGCGCCCTGACCCGGAAAAATAAATGCAATTTTGCTCATAGCGTTACACTCACTCTCTACTTTCTGCCCAAAAGCGCCTCCGCCTGGGCCATCATTTCTTCAATCATTTCCTTACAGGTCTGCTCTTTCTTCACCATACCTGCAATCTGTCCAGCCATCACGGTTCCGTTGTCCACGTCACCTTCCATGACTGCCTTCCGAAGCGTTCCAAGTGTTAAATACTCCAGTTCCTCGAACGGGCGTCCCTCTTTTTCCAGCTTCAGATACTCTCTCGTCATCTTATTTCTAAGACAGCGGATCGGATGTCCGTGACTCATACCGGTTACGGTCGAATCAATGTCTTTCGCCTTGATGACTCTGTCCTTGTAAGCCTGGCTTACGATAGATTCCTTCGATACGACGAAGCGGGTTCCCATCTGGACCGCCTCTGCGCCCAGCATAAATGCCGCCGCAATGCCGCGTCCATCTGCGATACCTCCGGCTGCAATCACCGGAATCGAAACCGCATCGACTACCTGCGGAACGAGTGTCATCGTCGTCGCCTCGCCGATGTGTCCACCGGACTCCATGCCTTCTGCAACGACTGCATCTGCGCCGCTTTTCTCCATCAGACGTGCCTGTGCAACCGAAGCGACAACCGGAATCACTTTAATGCCGGCTTCCTTCCACATACCCATGTATTTGCCCGGAATACCGGCGCCGGTCGTTACAACCTTGATGCCTTCTTCCACAACTACCTTTGCCACATCGTCCGCATGCGGCTCATCAGCATGACATTGACGCCAAACGGCTTCTTTGTCAGCTCTCTCGCCTTGCGGATCTCCTCGCGGACAACCTCACCCGGTGCATTGGCGCCGCCAATTAAGCCCAGACCGCCAGCTTCAGAAACGGCTGCTGCCAGGTGATGTTCTGCCACCCATGCCATGCCGCCCTGAATAATCGGGTATTCAATCCCCAACATTTCTGTGATCTTTGTTTTCATTATGCCTCTACACCTTTTTCTTTTAAGTAGTTCATAACATCGCCTACCGTTGCCAGGTTCTGCAGATCCTCTGCCGGGATCTCTACGGAGTACTCATCCTCCAGAGCCATAACTAATTCAAACAGATCCAGGGAATCAGCGCCCAGATCATCCTTGAAAGAGGAAGCCTCGGTAATGGAATCTGCGTCTACGCTCAGCTGCTCTGCAATAATTTCTTTCATTTTCTCTAACATCGTTTCAATCTCCTTTTTAAATGAATTTTCTTTTTGTGACCGCAAAAATGCAATCACTGTTCTTATATTTTATCAAAAAATAGAATAATGTACATTAGTTTTGCTATATATTTTTTGCTTCTCCAGGCACCTACCAGGTCATCAATGCCGCGCCCCAGGTAAGACCCGCGCCAAAACCTGCCATCACCAGCGTATCGCCGCGTTTTAATCGTCCGTCCCGGTGCATTTCATCCAGGAGAATCGGAATAGAAGCCGCCGATGTATTGCCGTAGCGCTCGATATTGACCGAAATCTTATCCATCGGAACCTTCAGACGACGGGACGCCGCTTCCAGAATCCGGATATTCGCCTGATGCAGCAGATAATGCTGTACCGCCTCGCGGTCCGTTCCGGTCTCCTCCAGAATCGCATTCACAATCTCCGGTACCTTCTTCACCGCAAACTTGAAGACTTCCTGACCGTCCATCTGCATAAAACCAAGCTCCGGTCTGCCGCCCGTCAGGCAGTTTTCAAGACTTCTCGCCTGGCAGTACAGAACGTCGTTCTTCGTTCCGTCGCTGCCGACCAGCGTCTTCACCACACCCGTCTCGTCCGCCCGGACAACCGCTGCGCCCGCGCCATCGCCAAACAGGATGCAGGAACTGCGGTCCGTCCAGTCTAACACCTTGCTCAGTGTCTCCGCACCAATGATCAGCGCTGTCTTGTAGATGCCCGCCTGAATAAATCCCTGCACAATATGTAAGGCGTAAATAAATCCGGAACATGCCGCCGTGATGTCAAACGCCACCGCATGTTTCGCCCCGATGGCTCCCTGTACATCCGCCGCCGCACTCGGGAACGCCCGATCCGGGGAAGAAGTCGCCACGATCACGATCTCAATCTCCTCCGGAGAAATGCCCGCGTCCGCGATCGCGCGCTTCGCCGCCTCTGTCGCCAACGCCGAGGTTCCCTCGCTCGTCGAGATATGTCTGGCTCCAATACCCGTCCGTTCCCGGATCCAGGCATCATTTGTATCAAGAAATTTCGTCAAATCCTGATTCGTCACAACCTGCTCCGGCGCATACGCGCCGATTCCAATGATTCTAGCTGTCATTTTCTCGTTTAACTCCGCTTCTTCTATAAAAGATAGTTTTAATTTCAAATGGTTTGATATTCAAATTAATTTAGAGTGTAGCGGAGAATCTGGGGTTTGTCAAGGATAACTTGTAAATGAACGGCAGGATTCTGGTGAGAAGACGCAACCCGGACAGAGAAGAGCCGCCCCCAATCTTCCGGAAAACGCTCTCGCTCTTGCACTCGCTGCAGCGGACACTAAGCTCGAAAAAACCTCGCTAAGTGCCGGCGCGAGTGATGTTTCCTACAGATTGGGGGCGGCTCTTCTCCTGAAATACGCATCACTTGAAATACATAAAAATTAGGATACCGCGGTTTCCTTTTTCGTTGTATAATTATAAGACATAGGTATCTTTATTGTATCTATACAGAAATTTGTATACTATATTATCTATATATTACCCTATTAAAAGGAGGAGTTGCTATGCAGAGTATTCTTGTATGTGACGATGACAAACAGATCGTGGAAGCGATTGACATATACTTAACCGGTGAGGGATTTGAGGTTATCAAGGCATATGACGGCGCGGAGGCACTGGAACTTTTAAAAACGCACACCGTGAATTTGATGATTCTGGACGTTATGATGCCAGGGTTAGATGGCATCCGGACGACGCTGAAGGTGCGTGAAACCAGCAGCATCCCGATCATTATTCTTTCCGCGAAGTCTGAGGATGCGGACAAGATTCTGGGCTTAAATATCGGGGCAGATGATTATATCACGAAGCCGTTTAACCCACTGGAACTGGTCGCCCGCGTGAAATCTCAGCTCCGCCGCTACACGCAGCTGGGAAATATGAACAATCAGATGGGCAACCACGTATTCAAATGCGGCGGCTTGCAGATCAACGATGAAAATAAGGAAGTAACCGTGGACGGCGAACTCATCAAGCTGACACCGATCGAGTACAACATCCTGCTTCTGCTCGTTAAAAACGCCGGAAAAGTCTTCTCCATCGACCAGATCTACGAGGCGATCTGGAATGAGGAGGCGATCGGCGCGGACAATACAGTTGCGGTTCATATCCGCCATATCCGCGAAAAGATCGAAATTAACCCGAGGGAGCCGCGCTATCTGAAGGTTGTCTGGGGTGTTGGATATAAAATTGAGAAGCAGTAAAAATGTGAATCATCCATCTAACAGAAGTTAGGAGTTGCAAAATTTATGACAAAACTCTCACATATTCCGATGCAGATCCAGAAATGGATCGCCAGCCTCGCGCATCTGTTTTTCCTGATTCTGGGACTCATCGGTATCAGCCTCATGTATATCAATGGAAATTTCGGGCTGGGGCTGACCGGCATTGGCTCGGTTCCTTATGAGGACACCGCGGAATTTAACACACAATTTAATAACGATCTGAACGATATCTTCCTATATATGGAATATCAGGACGTCTTCGGTGCCGACAGCTCGATCGACCTCTCGCGCCGGATGCTCAAAATGACCTTTGGACCAAGCGAGACCGAAAATTTCTCCCTGTCCTCCCTGATTTCCTATCTGGAATCCATGGGGTACCAGCTCGACGACGACTTTAACTGCCAGAAGGTTTCTGAACCGGCAGACGGCGTCAAGAGCCGCGAAGGCTACGTCGAATGGTCGGTTCAAGAGCCGCAGCGGATCTACAGCTACCGTTCTGCCAGCCGGAAGCGCAGCACATTGGAGGATGCGGCGGTCGAGATCATGGACACACTGCATCGTTATTACACAGTGTATAACCGTTTCGTCGCCAATCCATCCAACCTGCATTTTAAAATCCAGTACACGGAGCCAGATTCGGATCAGAGCGAAACAACCCAGTTTACAAACACCGATTCCCTGACACCGGAAAATGTCAAGGAATACGGGCGCTACGCGTACCTGCCGGGCAATTCCGTTTTCTACGACACCAACATGAAAGCGATCCCGCTCAGCAGCATTTCCGCACTGGCATCCAATAACCCGTACACCGGCAGCGACTATTATCTGCTGATCGGAATCGATACAAATTATCCAGTCACTGACCTTTACGCGCGCACGCATACCGCATACCTGCACCGGCAGCACCTGTATCTGACCGGATTTGCACTGACAATCTTTGCAACGATCGGACTGCTTTTAAGCTTCCTGTTTCTGTTCCGGGTGTCCGGCTACCAGAGTTACCGCAGCTTCGACGTGACGCTGCACGGCTTCGACAAGAGCGGCACTGAAACCGGCATCGTCTTTTTTGCCGCCATGACCGCGATCGCCCTGGTTGTAAGCGACCTGATTCTCATCCGCATCCTGCATCTGGTCATTCCATCGCAGTATTGGTACTTCTCCGATCACAGCCTGCAGGCGCTGGTCCTGTATCTGGGCGGACTGCTGCTCTTTTTCAGCCTCCTGCGCCGCTACCGCGCCGGTACCCTGTGGACCTCCAGCCTGATCTGCCGGATTCAGAAGAAAATGTTGATCCTCAAAACACGGCAGAACTTCCGCAGCCGCCTAGGCATCGGATTTGTTCTCTATCTTGCAATCAACACAGCGCTTATCAGCCTTGCCTGGTATTTCTGGGACCGCGTGTATGCAAATTTATACGTTGTTTACCTGCTGACAGGTCTGACTGTGCTGGTATTTCTGCTGTTTAACCTGTGGATCTTTTACATACTGTTCCGGCAGGCAAGCGAACAGGAATCCATCCGCGATGCCGTCCGCCAGCTCTCCGCCGGGGAGACCAGCTATCAGCTTGATCTCGATGAATTTGACGGTCCGGAGCTCACGCTGGCAGAGGGACTCAACAACATCAGTTCCGGTCTTGAAACCGCCCTTCAGGAGAAAATGAAGAGCGAACGCCTCAAAACCAACCTGATTACCAACGTTTCACACGACATCAAAACGCCGCTGACCTCGATTATAAATTATGTAAACCTAATGAAACGGGAACATATTGAAGATGCGCGGATCAACGCCTATCTTGATGTGCTCGACCAGAAATCACAGCGTCTCAAAACACTGATTGAAGACCTCGTCGAGGCATCCAAGGCAAGCTCCGGCAATGTGAAGCTTGAATTTACCGACATTGACCTCGTCCAGATGGCATTTCAGACCAACGGCGAATTTGAAGAAAAACTGGATGCCAGACATCTGCAGCTCATCATCAATGCCCCGCGGGAACCGCTGATGATCCGCGCCGATGGACGCCGCCTGTGGCGCGTACTTGAAAACCTGTACAACAATGTCTGCAAATATGCGATGGAGGGCAGCCGCGTCTACGTAGACCTCGCCCGCGTTCCCGGAAATCCAGAAACCGGTACTGCTGGCCAGGCAGTCTTCACCATCAAAAATATATCTGCCAATCCGCTCAACATCCGTGCCGACGAGCTGACCGAACGTTTCGTGCGCGGCGACGTCGCCCGCACCACCGAGGGAAGCGGGCTGGGACTATCGATCGCCAAAGATCTGACGGAATTGCAGAACGGGCAGTTTAGTTTGTATATCGATGGGGATCTGTTTAAGGCGCAGGTAACGTTTGATTTGGTGGAGAAAACGACGGAGAAGGCGGTGGAGGACGCAGAAATAATAGAAGAAACCGATGCTTCCGAAGCGGCTGAAAAGCCGAAAAAGGACGATGAACTGAAAAAAACAAATATACCGGAAGAAGCTACTATTCAAAAAGAGGTAAACGGCGAATCTTCCGAAAATGCTATCAATGAAACCATAAACACTACGGAAAATTCAAGAAATGAATAAAAATTTATGAATTGAGGACTTTATCCTATGAAACGCACTCATATCATGATCGCAGTCTTCTTCGCCTGCATCCTCTCCCCCAACCTGCTGTTCCTATCCTGAAAACCACAGCCGATGAGGGCACCGGCGAAAACCGCAGTCTGGCGGCATTTCCAACTCTGTCGCTGGAAACCATCGATACCTTTCCATCCGGTGTTGAGGACTGGATCAACGACCACGCGGCGTTCCGCAACCGCTTCTTAAGCCTGAACGCCCGCTTAAACCTCTCCTTATTCCAGTTCGGAGACTCGCAGGACGTCATCACCGGAAAAGATGGCTGGTACTTTTACACGCTCGGAAGCTCTGTCGAGGACTTCCTCGGCACCAACCGTTTTTCCGCCGGGGAACTTCGTATGCTGGCCGAAAAACTCCAGACCGTTCACGATGCCTGGGAAAAACAGGGAACTGAATTTATCTTCCTGTGTGCGCCCAACAAAGAAGGTGTATACAGCGAATTCCTCCCGGATGGCTTCACCGCACCGGACGGACCTACCCGCCGCAGTGAACTGCTCGATTATCTGGAAATACACACAAATGTCCCAGTTGTCAATCCATACCCGGAGCTCAAAAACCGCCGGGACTATCAGTGGTATTTCAAAACCGACACCCATTGGAACGATGCTGCCGGATTTCTCGTCTCCGGGCAGATCATCGATGCCGCTGGCGGCACCTCCACGCCGATCGAGGACGTCACTGTCACCTATGAGCCACGCGATCCGGGCGATCTGGCGAACCTGTTCCACATGCCAGAATCCATGTGCGACGATACCAAAGCAGATGTATCCGGGTATCGAAACAACGTAACCATCCACTACGACAGTGCCTCTGACGATGGCAACATCGCCCACATCTCAGCAGTCCAGACGCCCGACCCGCGCCGCATCGCGATTTACCGCGACTCCTTCGGAACCGCCCTGCTGGCCGGACTGCCGAAATACTTTGCGTATACCGATTTTTACCACTGGCAGGTATTTGAGCCGGAATTTTTGAACGAAAATAAGCCGGATGTGCTGGTGTATGAGGTGGTGGAACGGGATTTGGGGAGAATGATGGAGGATTTGAAAAAATTGATGCCAACGCAAAAATAATATGTGCATTTTTTTATTTAAACAGTGCAAAAAACTTTCGAATTTAAAAGAAATGTGATACAATCAATCTATGGATGCCACCATAACACGGTAGGCGGCTTGGTCCTCTTTCAGAGGGCTGCGTACCCTCTGATTACATAGATACCTGCAAGGGAATCTACCTGAGAGGAGGGATGCCATATGGAAATCATTGGAATTGTACTAGCGATTTTGAGTTTCGGCGCAACTTGCTTCAAAGCCGGATATTCACTTGGCAAAGATGTAGAAAAAAGCGCAAAAAAATAGCCGCCCATCCTGACACGATTGCGGCTATTTTCTTGTCTTAATCACTAGGGAACCAAACCGTCTATCGGTGGCATCCTTTATATATAATATAACATTATAATCCGTAAGATTCAAGCGAAATTACAATTTTTTAGCAATTTAAAAATTTGCAATTTTCATTTCACCATTTTATCTGAATCAGCAGATAGCTTCCCATCTAATCTATGATTCCGAAACCATCCACCGATCCGGATAAAAATCAAAAATTCTCCTACAGCTCTTTCTTCACCAGCTCCAACGCCGAAGCAATCACCGCATCCATATCATAATACTTATACTCGCCCAGACGTCCGCCAAAGATTACCTTCTCTTCCTTCTTGGCCAGCTCTTTGTACTTCTCATACAGCGCACCATTCTTCGCATCATTGACCGGATAATACGGCTCATCGCCTAACTTCCACTCAGAACTGTACTCACGGCTGATAACCGTCTTTGGCAGATCATTGCCATCCGCATCCTTGCCAAACTCAAACCATTTATGCTCGATAATACGCGTCCACGGAGTCTCCGCATCTGTATAGTTCACTGCCGCATTGCCCTGGAAATTCGGGATATCCAGCACTTCGGTATCAAAGCGCACAGAACGATACTCCAGAACGCCCAGCGAATACTCAAAATACGCATCGATCGCGCCGGTGTAAACTACTTTCTTTGCCATCGCATCCCAATCAGCCTTATTCTCAAAATAATCCTCTTCCAGGCGAACCTCGATGCCGTCCAGCATATTGGCAACCATCTTCGTATAGCCGCCAACCGGGATTCCCTGATACAGGGCGTTAAAATAGTTGTTGTCAAAGGTCAGACGAACCGGAAGACGCTTGATGATAAAGGACGGAAGATCCTTGCACTCTCTTCCCCACTGCTTCTGTGTATATCCCTTGATCAGCTTCTCATAAATATCCGTACCAACCAGGCTGATCGCCTGCTCTTCCAGGTTCTTCGGCTCGGTGATGCCTGCTGCCTTGCGCTGTTCCTCGATCTTCGCCGCTGCCTCCTGCGGAGTCACGACACCCCACATCTTGTTGAAGGTGTACATATTAAACGGCAGGGAATACAGCTCGCCGTGGTAATTCGCCACCGGAGAGTTCGTAAAACGGTTAAACTCCGCGAACTGATTTACATAATTCCAGACTTCCTTATTATTCGTGTGGAAAATATGCGCGCCATACTTGTGAACCTGGATGCCCTCCATCGGCTCTGTATACACATTTCCTGCAATATTCGGGCGGCGGTCAATCACCAGAACCTTCTTGCCCGCTTTCTTCGCCTCATGGGCGAATACGGCACCGTAGAGACCGGCGCCTACTATTAAATAATCGTACATGTTGGTTTTCTCCTTGTTACGTGTTGTTATACTTGTGATTTATTTATAACATACAACGACAATTTAAACAAGAATATCCCGTCAGCTTCAAGCATTCCCCAAAACAAACTCTCAATTTGGACACAATACCTTATTAATACTCCATTAGGATACATGAGTCCTATGGAGTACAGACGTAGACTTGGATTGGCTGTTTAACCTGTCCAAGAAAATGTCCGCACCCTCCCCTCTCAGGGCGAGTCCAAAATCTTCAAGAACACTTTTACTATGTATTATCCTTCAACCCATAACACTGGTACAACATATCTGTCATTTTCTTCTTATCTGTTCCTCTTATACCCAAGGACTTTAAATCCACTGTTTCATCAGCTATTTCAGATAAGAACTTTTTCATATCCTCTGCTATTTCCGGACTGAGAACTTGCCTTGTATTGGCTGTGATTAACTGTGCTAATCGGAACACATCATTTTTATGTTTCTTTATATTTTTGCTGTCAACCTGCTCTCCATTCAGCTTGCGTTTCTTTAAATCCAGCCACGCTTTCGCCTTAAATGGTATCAGACAAGTCGGACTTAATACCGGAATGCCATCAACCATCAATTGTCCGGTTTTTAGCAATTCATAATACGCTTCATTTAAAAGGATTGCCGACAAGCTGGAGATTTCATCGTCTATCGGAAGCGGTGTGAGAACTGCATCATCTTCCAATATAACAAAATCCGGATTTCTGGAAAATATTTCTATCATATATGGATATTCTTTGCTTTTCGGAGATGTGAAACGATAAAACTGTGTATTTCCGGTACTTTTATTCAAATGCTCATATCCTGCTTCCTTGACATACTCCCAGAACTGCCTACCGAACTCCGCTGTTATGGATTCGACAATCAATACAATATCTACATCTTTTGTAGCACGAAACGGTAATTCTTCATTTTCCATAATCAAATCACAAGCTGTCCCGCCGATGATAACATATTGATTTTCAAAACCCTGAAATCTTTCCTTAAATTTTGTAAATCCGCTGACCATTACTCCTTCAACCTTCTTTCCTGCAATTCATCTACTGCTTCTTCAATTCTCTCATCGTTTGTATCTCCAAAAGATAAAACAATGGAAATATCGTCAGCACTGTTATCCTCTGAAAATTGTTTCGGGTTGTATGCCCATAATTCAAGTCTTACCTGCTTATCTGGGTCTATCAATTCATCGGTCAGTAAAGTTTTATCATAATCCTTCTCACTGATTGCATAGGTAGCAACTCGGCTTGGATTTAGCATTGTTTTTTCAGAAAGTGCCGTTCCCCCTGCAAAAACCATATTTTCTGTAACTTGCGTCTTATCTATATATCCTGCTTTGCGGACAGGTGTTGTCAAATATACTTTTGCTTTTTCAAATAATTCATCTCTGTTATATTTTGACTCAATAAACTTGTTGACACCGTCTTTTGCTACAAGAAACAAATCCGTCGCTTCCAACTGCTTTACTGCTCTGGTCAAGGTCATTGCTGTAAATGGAAGTACTTTTCCGGCTTCTGAAATATACAATCGTTTTTTCTTACTATACAGATAAAACAAAAACAACTGCTGTGTTGAGCAAACAAACTTATCTGTCAGCTTTTGGGGTTCTTTCTCATCAGAAAGCATTGTCCCAATGAAAGGAAGAAAGACCTGCTTATCAGTAATAAACGGTATATTATTTTCTATAAGGCTTTTTCTTCGATAATTAGATACCGACGCAAGTTCAAATACGACTGGTACATTATCAATCTGCTGTATTTTTGTAATCTGTTTTTTCAATGCCGGAAGTGTGGCAAGTTCTTCTGTCGGAGTAAGCATTATACAGCGTCTGTTTCCAATATATGCTGTGTGAAAATTATAACTTCCTGCAATATAAACAGGCAAAGAATCCTGATGATTCCATGCTTCATATTTTATAGAAATCCCGAATACGCTTGTAAGCATATTTTCCATTCCTCCTTAACTCAATTTCTTTCATTTTAACTTAGTCAATGTTAAAAATCAAGTTTTTGAGTTGTTTTAAGTTTATTGCTAATTTCAATCCTCAAAAAAAATCAACTAGGAGCAGCAAATTTTAAATATTTCCAAATGTAAATTTTTTTCCTAACCACATTTGTTAAGAAAAAAGCCTACCTTCACTCTCCTTCTCCCTTATCACACTCCCATACACCAAAATCATCCAAAACATCGGCTGCCGGTAATTCACCAAAAAGAAACTCTCCGCCAAAATCCCTGCCACCGCACACATCATCGCCGCATTCATATACCGCAGATTCCGGACCAGCCAGATAAGTAGGAAAACCGTCGGGATTATTCCATAGCAGAATAATACACTGAACAGGCAGCAATGAATCTCATTGATCTGGCTGGTCAGCGTGAAACGGTCAAATCCGCCCTCGCCTGCGCCGTATAACAGGTATTGTGGGTAAAGCACCAGCTTCTCCATGCCGCGATCCAGAAACAGTCCCAAAAGTCCGCCATGTGCAACTTTCCAGATCTTCTCCTGAATCCGGGTCAGCATATTGTAATCCACGGTCTTCACATCGAAATCCGCCGCTGGCCATATCCACCACAAAAACACGCCCAACAAAAGAAATCCACCACAGATTCCCACGATCCACACCTTCGACGGAACCTTTCTCCTGCATCCCTCCAGATAGAGTGCATGCGCTCCTGCCAGCAAGGTAAAAACCAGAAAGCCCAGCAGAATTCCCGTCGATTTCGATGCCGCCAGCACCGGTAAAGCCAGCAAGTAAAAAATAAGAAAGCTCCGATCGCCGAACCGACACCGGTACAGGTACAAAAGCAGCACCATCATAAATAAGAAAAACGCCAGCTGATTCGGATCATTAAACGTTCCCTGGTACCGCACCGCGCCCCAGTATTCATGAAAAATCCGTCCATGGCCCGATGCATATACCAGAAGCTGCAAAACGATATTTACCTTCACCACCCGGTTCATCCACAATAAAAACGTTTCATTCTCCTGATCCACCAGCTTCCGAAACGTCCATATCGCACAGGCATTATAAATCCAGAAAAACGTATACCGGAAAAACTCATTCCGCCCCAGCCGTATACCATAATATGCATTAATCCCTATCACAAACAGCAAAAACACATAGAAAAAACCATCTTCCCGAACCCGTCCGATTCGTTCCTTCTTTTTCAAGCATCCAGCCAGTAAAATAAAAAAAGAGAGCAGCAGACAAACATCCGCCGCTCCCATTCCTCCCGAAGGAAATAGATAAAACTGTTTCAAAAAAACAAACAATAAAAACAATACGCTGGCTGGCGCAAATACCATCTTCTCCTTCATGACTCCTTTATCCTCTCTCCGACTCTCTTCCCAGCAGTCTCTTGTAAATCTTCTCCATCTTTTCCCCCACTGCATCCAGGCCAAACAGACGGCTTCGCTTTCTGCACACCTCGCCCATCCGGTCCCATTCATCCATATGTTCCAGCATATACAAAAGTGCCCGCGCCCAGACTTCTTCATCCTGCATCTTCTCAATCATCATTCCGCCCGGACAGATTTTCTGGCTTCCATCCTCAGATAAAGTCCACTCCTCTCCCATCAGGTCCGTATTGCCCCGGATCTCCGAACAAACCACCGGCAGTCCGCTCGCCATCGCCTCCAGCATCGCACGCGGCAGTCCTTCCTGGAAAGACGGAAAAAGGAAGATATCCGAAGCACCAAAAATCTCCGCCATATCTTCCCTATAACCCAAAAATGATATATGATCCGCTATCCCAAGCTGCGCTGCCAGATCCTGCAAATACTCCTTCAATTCGCCATGTCCGCATAATAAAAGATGCAGCCGTTCATAGCTGCATCTCTCAACTCGCCTGCCTGTTCCAGCATCCTCCTGCTCATCTGCCGTTTCATTTCGTTCCAACGATAAAACTGACTCCTTTTCCGAATCCTTCAGCTTCGCCAGCATCCGAAACAGCACTTCCTGATTTTTCCTCGGAATCATCTCCCCGGACGTCAAAAGCACTACCCGTCCCGGCGGCACGCCCAGACTCTCTCTCTTCTTTTGACGTTCCTTTTCCCCCATTTTAAAAAAATTATCTTCCTCTATCCCCACACCCGGCACATAATCCACATACCTCGCATGGAATTTCCGTTTCGCAAGTTCATAATCCTCTCGGTTAATACAGATCTGCTGATCCGTATACCTCGATAAAAACTTTTCCATCGGATAATAAAACAGCCAGTTCTTCCACGACGCCCCTTTAAAAAAATGGAATCCATGCGCCGTATAAATCACCGGGCCAGTCCCCGTCGCATGGGCCGCCAGGCGCGCCATCACACCTCCCATCGGTGTGTGGCAGTGCACCAGCGAAAAATTTTCCCGGCGCATCAGCTCAACCATCTGACGGTACACCTGAAAATTCCGCTTATCAAACGGACTCCGTACAAAATCAATCTGGTGACAGATAATCCCGGTTCCATCCAGACGGTGATTATCCGTTCCATAGGACGGCGTATGAAAATTTGAGGCATAATGAACCTCGTATCCCATTTTCTGTAAAATATGGACATTGTTCATCTCAAACTGCGGGACAAAGCCGCTGACATGGGTAACCAGAAGAGCCTTCCTGCGCTGCTTTCCTTCCATTTCCTGTCTCTCCATTCAGGCACCCCCCAGACTTAATAGTGAACCTTCTTATGTGAATTAGAAGTATCTTTTACTTCTGTCCGTTCACTAATAATATATCTCGGCCGATGCTTGACTTCCATATAAATCTTTCCGATATATTCACCTAAAATCCCTAGACAAACCAGCTGCACTCCGCCAATCAAGCAAATAATACATGTCATGCTCGACCATCCGGCAACTACATTTCCCATGAAACGCATCACGATCGACCAAATAACTCCAAGAAAACTGAGTCCTGCAATCACCGTACCAAGCGCTGTAATAATTCGAATAGGTTTTATGCTCAAGCTCGTAATACCATCAAACGCAAGGCTCAACATTTTCGTTAATGGATAATGGCTTTCTCCTGCAATTCTTTCATGACGCTCATAATAAACACTTGTGCTCTTAAAGCCAACCAGCGGAAACATCCCACGCAAAAAAAGATTTACCTCCTTGAAATTAGCAAACTCCTTTAACACCCGACTTGAGACAAGGCGATAATCCGCATGATTATAGACAACCTCCGCACCCATCCAGTTTAAAAGTTTATAAAATCCTTCTGCTGTAAAACGTTTAAAAAATGTATCTGTATCACGTTTACTTCTGACGCCATAGACAATTTCACATCCCTGCTTATACTGCTCCACCATCTCGTCCATAGCATTAATATCATCCTGACCATCACAATCAATGGAAATTGTAATATCACATTTATCTTTCGCTTCCATCAAACCCGCAAGAACCGCATTTTGATGGCCTCGGTTACGGCTCTGAGAGATTCCTATAAAATGTTCATCTTGTTTTGCCAGATTGCAAATGATTTCCCATGTCTTATCCTTACTTCCATCATTCACAAAAAGGATACGGCTGCTGTTAGAAATCGTATTAGACTGAATCAAAGAAGTCAGCTTATCCAAAAACATCTTTGATGTAATTGGAAGAACTGTTTCCTCATTGTAACAAGGAATAATAATGTATAATATGGTATTCATTTTAAATTTTACCTTTCCGATCTTTTATATCGTTCTCTAAAAGTATTTAATCTTGATCTTATATATTGGAATCCATAGAGAGACAATATAATATATAGTGGAATATATGTGAATAAATATCTTGCACGTGCTTCGAAAATTAATTCAAACAGTGTCAGCCCTAAGATGCTTAACATAATCACACATACACGATTGTTTTTAGTTGCATGCCATGCAAACACATTTAAAAATATAATTGTCAACCATATCATCTGTTCAAAATTTGACCATAAAATATAGTATTTTCCGATGTCTCCATATTGTCCCGTATAATACAAACCACGCAAAAACTCACATATTGGTGTCGCTTTCGGAGGAAATACTTCCAAAAAGAATCCACCTTCTGCAGCCCAGCTAAATGTACCATTATAATAATTGGATAATATTTTTCGCGCAAATTGCTGCACCAAGCCTAGTACATGCATATTTTTAATACGATTAATTGCCACATACAAATCTGCTGCGTTTCTTTCTGCACAAGTTGAAAATGATGCAGAAAATTCAACATCCTTATCAGAAAAATTTCCCATATCAGCAGGATTCATACCCATCATAAAATAATGTGCAATTCCAAAAGACATGTTTTTATCAACCGGAAAATTCATCGCCGAAATTCCAACTTTAATTATACACAGCCCCATGAAAGCGCCAAAAATAGCAATCAAATCATTCAAGAAACTTTTTTTCAATTCTCTCTTTCCTGCAACGCAAAATGTTTCAACTAAAATAACTGCAATAAAAACGATAAATGTTTGAGGTTTTATTTTATATCCCACCGTTGAACAAAGACCTATGAAGAACCACACTAACATAGAATTCTTCTTTTTATTATGAATATAAAGATATAAAATCAACGTAGGAAATATCAATGCCATAGAATCCGAATACGGTATAGAAATCCATGGAGATATTCCAGCCAAAAGAACATAAACAACATACCCAAACAGCGAAATTTTTGTATCATCAAATAAATACTTAATTATATGAAATAATAAATAGCCTGTTACGGCATTTAAAAAACATTGAACTGTCAAAATAGCAAAATATTCATAATCATGGAATCCTATATTATGTGCCACAAATCGGATTATAGAGAAAATTTCTGCCAAAAACAGGTTATTAGGGTATCTTGAAAAATACCATTGATAATCATTTGCATTTTGATGGTGTATATATGAATTAGAAAAATTTATTAATTCGGAAGAATCCCACCCTGTATAAAAATAATAATTATACACACAAAAAAGGTTCAAAAAGAAAAACAGTATCGAAACGACTATCATAGTTTTTTTACTGTTTTTAAAGTTAAAACAATTTGCCACAGTATATACTACAGCAAAAAAAATCGTTCCCAAAAACATTAGCACCCATGGCGACAAAAAATTCGCACAAAGAGATTTATTTGCATATTCAATCTTAGGGAAAAAAACACAAATTAAAATTATTATCAAAAATACGGACAGATATATACCCTTTATAATGTTTTGAAATAACATCTTGTAATTCATTTCAGTAGCATTATTCTTTTTTAATAATTTCAACTTCTCAAAAAAATTCATAATCTAAACCTTCTTAATTTTTTATACATTACTACTCCCATAACTGCATCGGATATATGCCAGATTTCATCATAAATCGAAACTTCTCCTGTGCCGGTTCTATATCTTCTTTATATGTAATACCAATCCATCTATCCGATGTATTCAGGACTTTTACAGCCGCCAAATTCTTTTCCAGCAATTCCGCCACAATATTCGGGAGAAGATATTCTTTCTTCTCTGAATTTTCCCCTAATGTATCAAGGAATCTGGCAAATCCTTCATCTATATACCGCAAAAAATCCGGATATCCCGCCCACATATTCATAGATACCATTGCATCTGATGTAATCCATTTGCTGACTTCCGCATTATCGCACTGTATTTTTCCATCCACTATCTGAATTCCCGTTGTCTCAATCACTTTCTCCAGATATCCATTTGCATCTGCCACACAGACACCTCTAGTTACAGCTCCGTTCTCACTCAGCGTGTTCTTCAAAGAAAATCCAGCCATGGCAAGGTTCATCTTCTCTTTATTCTCATTCTCGGAAATCAAGAAATCATGAAGCTTTATAAATGCTTCTTTTCCATAATAATCATCTGCATTAATAATCACAAATGGCTCTTTTACTACATTCTTGCAAGCTAAAATTGCCTGTCCAGTCCCCCACGGTTTCACGCGTCCTGCAGGAACCTTATATCCATCCGGCAAATCTTCTAATTCCTGATAGACATACTCTACTGGCATAACTTTCGATAAGCGATTTCCAATCACTTCTTTAAATTCCGCTTCGATTGCTTTTCGAATCACAAAAACAACTTTAGTAAATCCAGCCGCTTTCGCATCGTAAATCGAAAAATCCATAATAATCCCCCCATTGGGAGCCATCTTTGCAAGCTGCTTGATGCCGGTTCCGAAGCGGGAACCGATGCCAGCAGCCATGATTATGAGCACTGTATTCATATCTCTCCTCAAGCTATTCCTTACTCACTTTTCGCATCTTTTTTAAGAAATATCATAATGTACATGTGACACAAGCGAAAATGGAACACAATATTTTTTTAATTATTAATCTTCTTGTACTTTGGTTTATATACTCCTCTAGCATTTGCAATCAAAATTTTTATTAATTCACTATTGCCCTTAAAGAAACTAATCTTCGTAGGAGTTTTTCCTGTCTTAGGATATGCTCTGGTCACCGGTATCTCACAAGCTTTCATTCCTATCTGTGTAGCACGTACTGAAAGATATGCCAAAAGTTCGTAGGTCATAAAAATGTCTCTTAACGGCTGCACCCGCTTGTCCGTAAGATACCTTGCAGAATACGCTCTATAGGCATTCGTAGTATCTGTAAACTTCTGATGCGCTGTGAGCGAAATAATTGGGGCATGGATTAATTTTACAGATACTGTCCGAATAAAAGGCGTGTTAATCGCTTTGCCGCCTTTTACAAATCTTGAGCCTTGAATAAGATCATAGCCTTCCTTTAATTTCTCTATAAAACGAGGAACATCTTCTATGCTATCTTTATTATTTCCATCAATTGTAATAATCCCTTTGTATCCCCGCTTTAGCGCCCACCAAAATCCCATTCTGAGCTGAGCTCCCTGTTTTCCTACATCCATTTTCACAAGAAGAGTATTAACATCCAGGCTTCTCAGATTCTTTTCTTCCGTACAACCATCAGTTGAACCACCATCACAAATTACAATATCTGCATACTCTGACACTTGATATTTTTTCGCTCTCTTTAATTCTTTGGAAATCCGCTCTCCTTCATTGATAATCGGAATTAGGACAACATAATCTTTTGTTTTTTTTTGATATTCCATACACTCAAATTTAGGAATACCTTTTTGTTTTTCAAATATCATTTTTCTTTTCCTACTTTGTTTTTTTATTTTTTGTGATCTTATTAACCATACTATTTAGATTGTCTACCTCATCTGTACGAACAGTCCTTCTTAGTACAATTTAATTTCATCATATTATTCTGTCGCATTTTACTTTGAAGTAATCTATTTCTTTATTGTATCGAAATGTATGCCGGATATTTACACGATGATGCATCGCCTTCAACGGTAACTTCAATCCATTGACTATCGTATTTAATATCCTGAATAGTAAATTGCCTCTCTCCAGTAGAAACGAATGTTCCGTTTCGTAAATTATTCAATAATTCTTCTTCATAATAAAAAAGCAATACATTACCTACATTTGAATATCCAGAGGTCCAATTTTCATCTGTCAAATCTGCCAAGTTATATTCCTCAACATCATTATTTAATTCCACTATTGTCCCATCATTTCTAAGCTTAATATAAATAAACTTATCAACAGCGACATCATATACTATTGCACCTGTTAATTGATACATATTTCCTGGAGCATCCAGAGTTTTCAATTCGATTGCATAGCGTTTTCCTTTTTGCAATGCAATATCTCTAACCGAATCAATGTCTCCCCATTCATAAATTCCCCTGTTAAATAATAAATTTAAATATCCTCTAACTGAAGCATTTGTTGTCAATACACTATTCCAATAGTTTTGATTAATATATTCAGAAATTTTTTTGTTTGTTTCTCTATAAGTAATATCCCAAATATATTTTGAATCTTTCCTATAATAATTCAAATTTCCAAAACAGCAAATAACTGTGACTATAGCAATAATTATAAATGCTGCTTTATTTCGTTTCTCATAGCTAACCAGTATTTGAGCCACCAACTCACAGATCAGATAAGATAATATAAATACCATCTTCATTCTGTCATAAGAATATGACAATGCATGTTCTTTCATAACAACATTTTCCAAAAGTGGAAAAGCCAAAACAAATAAGATGCATTTATTCTTCAATTCAATTTTTTCATTTTTAATAATATTCCATATTATTAAAAAGAATAGCAAAATCCATAACAACAAAAATGACTTTAAATAACTACCAAATACATCCGTTAATAATGTACTCGAAGCAATATTTCTTGCAAAAAATCTATTTTTTAAAGCAAGAAAGAAATCTGATGCAGCTACTACACTCAAATAATGTACAGTAAACAATCCAAATGACGCAGCTGTGATGGCTCCAATCACAATCGCATTCTTCCAAGCTCTTTTAAGATCGAACTTCCAATCTGAACCAAGTTCAAAAAGAGCAAATCCTAAATTAGCCACATATCCCGTCCATTCGATATATGGGATAATTAGTGTAATTAAATAAAAAGCGATTTTACCTTTCTTAGAGTTTTTAGTTTTATATTGATAGTATGTTAAAAATTGTGCTATTAACATTACCTGCATTATAGATTGATGCCAATATACAATTCCCATTCCATGAAATAGTTCTGGAGAAAAGATATATGTTAATACTCCAATACAAATAATATGTCTTCTCCACTTTTCTGATTTATAAATCGTCTTCAAAAAAAAAGCCCACAAAACCGCAGATATCGCAAATAATAGTGTATTGAAATAGTACAAACTCTTTTCGTTTATCGGCAATCTAAATACTTTTATAAATAAATATGGCAATACAAATCCAGCAGGCGAAAATGAAGTATAATAAAAATTTCCTTCTTTATCCGGTATTGTTGCGCCCCATGAAATCCCCTTATTGTCCACTCCTCCTAAGCTGACTATCGGCAAAAATTTATGTTGACTAATAGGTGTCTCGTCATATGCTTGCATCGTCAATAATGTATGCCAAGTTGCATCTGAATCCAGGTAATTGATTTCACCGCCTCGAAACTTTATTATTGATACCATAATTACCATAAGGATGATTCCAACATAAAACAGTCCTGTAAATGCTTGATTTTTACTTAGACAGCGCCATCTGCCCCCCCCCCCGAACGCAAGTCTCATCATACTCTATACACCTCCGCAATATATTTTGTTGTTTCTTCAAGTATTTCCGCATTGTCAACTTTCCCCATTTCAATAGACACAAAGCCCATATATCCTTCAGACAACAAGATATCTTTAAGCTTACTATGAATTTCCCTACTTTCGATCGGCTTAAGCCCCGGTTCACTGATATGAACATGGTTGATTAAACCTACATTTCCAACAAGTTCATCTATATCTTCCTGATTATAAATCATTGTTCCAACATCCAGATTGAGCTTAAAACCATCCGAATTTACTTTTCGAATCAGTTCAATCGCTGCTCTGGTATCATTGATATAGTTTGTATTGTAGATAATAAGATTTGCTTCCATTCCAATCACAGTTTCTCTGGATGCAGCATAATCACCTAAGATCTTAAAGAATTCCACGCCTTTCGCAGAATCAGCACCATCCGGTAAATTACGATTTCGCGGGCAGCCGAAAACAAGATTCTTGCATCCGATAACGGATGCAAAATCTATCGCTTTTTTCGTATATGTCACAAGTGCATTAAACTCCTCTTGCGTACCAAATATTTTTTCTTGCCTTCCATACCAAATGGACTGCATTGACGGTACAACGAAACCATACTGTTCCTTTATTTTTTTTGCCCATTCTCCCGCCTCTTTTAAATGGTCATAAGGATTCTCCGGGAAAATTCTAGTCGGGGCAATTTCTAATCCGGAAAAACCATATTTTTTCATCATTTCATAAACACGACTGTCCTGTTCACTTGACCAGCCTATATTTGATATTGATAAATTCATTATTCTATCACCTGATATTCCCTTACTGATACATCATCAAGTTTTTCGTCTGTATATATTCTGATATATCCTGCAACTTCCTGAACATCTGTTATTCTTGTGACACTTCCATCTTGGAGTTGCAATTCCTTTCCTTTAATATAATAATTTTCTAAGTCCAAATTATTTATTAAAAAGCAATTTTCCAAATTACTATAACCACAATTCCAGTCATTATCTGTGTAATCAGAAAGATATAACATTTTCGGTCTTGATATGAATGAACTAGTTTCAATCGTTCTTTCCCAGAAACGAGTATCCCCATAATATTGTCCAAATTCAATCTTTTCCACTTCCTGTTTTGGCATATCCATCACAGCTACCGAATTTTTCCAAAATGATGTAGCTACCTTTATTAATTCGTATTTGAAATCACTATTTATCATATCTCCATTCAGAGGAAAATAATGAAGAAAATATGTGTATATTTCATCCGATCCAGGCAAATTAACAAAATATAGTTTTCCATCTAAATAATAAACATAATTCTTTCCATTTTCACAAAGCAGAGTTCCCTCCTTCGTTATATTTTTCACTATATTATCCCCGACTTTAGTGTATTCGCCATATGTTCCACAGAATGAAACAATTGCTAATATTGGTAACAAGCATATCATAATTTTCTTTAAAATTTTATTTCTAAAACACAAATCAGCAGAGAGCGAAAAAATAATAAGGAACAATAATAACCAAGACGGAAAGTAATACCTAAATTCAAATGATTGTGTATTTAAAATATAAGCACCATAATAAAATACAGCGATGCCAAAACTTGCCTCATATATATTTATATTTTCTTTCTTTCCCCCACACTTAAATCTCCAAATTAATATTAACACTAACGCAACTGTGAACATCAACCATGGAATTCTAAAAATAATCATAAAATTCATAAATGCTAGAAAGAAATCCACATATGCCAAGCGTTGTTTACAATCATTGTATCCAAACTGGCTCATACTATTATCTCTGTTATAGTCATACTCAGCCATCCTAAGAGGTTGATTTATACCAAGGCTATGAGAAATAAAGTTCCATTTTACTTTTAGACAATCCTTAGGCTCTGATATCTATAAATGTATATATTTGCTTAAAACCTTTTTTGTATTTTCCGATTTTGAAACATCTTCCGTATTAAAAGGATTTCCCCACCAAATATCATTAATCGAAGAATATTCTCCAGTATATGAATTATTAGCTACAGCCGTAGCTGTCGCTTCTTCCCCAAATACATCATCTAAATATGTAATGTATTGGCTCTGTTTTTCTTCATCCATCGACTGGATAGTAGATACCATTTCCCAAATTAATGATCCTGCATATGATGACATAGTATCAATATTCAATGCTTTAGGAACAGCCAATGCCATAATAGTACCAATGCATATTGAACAAATTATCATTGTAGACTTAATTACTTTTCGTTCCTTTAGAATTACTATTAAAATTAATATAGGAATTATTGTAAATGCATTAGCCCTATATCCAAGACAAACATATGATGAAAATATCAGTAATACTATAGTAATGATTTTGTCAAAGTAACTACTTAAAGAGTCCCATTTCCATACTAACAGCAATATACCCATAATTGCCGTTACACAACCAACGCTTGCCTCATAATAAACTCCAAAAGCCCATAAGACCGGATTTAATGTAATACAGAGCCGGTTCCATCTTCTATGTCCCTCATTTGTTAAACCATCACCCATTATATATGTCGAGAGGAACAATAAAAAACACTGAACAAACGTATACAAAACAACACTTCCGACAATCTGTTCAGAAAGCAAAATGAAAAATGAAGGCGTAATCGTGAGCCAAGAAGCTAAATTTGTCATAGATACATTTCCAACATTAAATGCATGAATGGCAGTTTTCAGTTCAGATGTCACACCTATTCTCGCATATGAATCTGAATACATAATTCCCGGATATGTTAATATGGTCAAAAATATAGCAATCAAGATGGATATTAACAGCATTCCTTTATTCTCTAAAATCCAACGTTTATATTTTGATTCATTTATCTCCTGTTTGAACCTTTCAGAAATATTGTAAAATTTAAGCATATACATGTATAAACTCCCAGATCTGTTTCAACACTCTTTTCTTTCTAATAATATACCCGTTACTTCCTCCATATGTTCTGTCATAGATGGTTCTATAATCATAATCCGCCGGTACACTACCCAGTTCGTTAGTAAATTTTTCTCCTGTAAGATATTCATAAACTTCTCCAGCTGATACCGGTTCCGTGGCTGGATGCCATAATTTTATTCCTTTTGAAAGTGCAATATTAATATCTCTCCAAAGATTTCCCAGATTATAGAACTGATATCTGCTTCGACTGTCTGTGAAGTTAAGTGCCGAAAATCCGAGCTGTCTAAACTTTTCTTTCAGCATTGCCTTATCTTTCTCTAGAACATTCACCTTATAAAAACCATTTTCCTGCAAAACATAAAATTTTGTTAATTCTGGATCACGCTGTGCTAATTCTTCAATTTTTTCTTTTTTTAACATGAACGGAATCACATTCATAAAATCATAGATAAAATTCTTTTTAATATTCTTTCCAAAAAGCCCCGGAAGCCTGATAATCAAAGCATCCGGATAATTTTTTCTAACCCAGAGTTCTAATTGGTATCGATTGTATCCATAAGCATGAAGATTTTCTGTGTCAATGACAGAATCCTCATCAACCGCTTTTGGTGTCTTAAATACATCTATCGTAGATATAAGTACCAATTTTTTGGGACTGATCTTCTTTATATTCTCCTCCGCCTGATAAATTAACTCCATATCTTTTTCCGGTGCATTATTCGCCAGATACTTTTCAGCTCTAAGCCCCGCATAAATCAATAAATCCGGATATGTCCCATACGCATCCTCTATATTTTTCGAATTATAAACCGAGTCAATTTCCTTACCTGCTGCATCATAAATATTGCTTCCTACAAAGCCCGTATATCCCACTAGTGCCTTCATTTCATTCTCCTATTTCGTCAATTTTTCTATTCCCTCAAAACTATAATGTTTGCGTTTGAAAACCAGTTCTACGATCAACTGTAAATATTTAATAACAATGGTCAGGATTCCGAAAAGTCCAAAGAACGCAACCGAAAGGAACAGAACCGTCGTCGTCCATCCTGCAACTGGATTTGCCGTTGCATAAATCACAACCGAATAAACACTCATAAATAATGACATAAGCATCATTAATGCTGTCATAATCTTCGAAAAACTATATCCCATCTCTGTAAATAATATCAATGTATCAATCGCAAGCCCTGAACGATATCCTTTTTCCTCTTTATCAAAAGCCTGTTTTCCCGATTCGATTGTCTGATATTTGATATTGTCTGTTTTTAATCCACTATTTGCATAAATCGCTTTCCGGTACGGTACTGTTTTATTCATTGAGCTGATTCGGTTAATAACACGTCTGCTCAGTACACAAAAACTCTCCGTTCCCATCTTATAATTTAATGTCGTATAATGGTTAAAAACTTTATAAAAGAGTTTCGAAGTAAACCTTTCCTTTCTGTCTGGGGAAGCGCTTACAATGTCAAATCCTTCCAGAGAATGGCGATAAATTTCCATAATCACCCTTGGTTCAAAATCGAGGAACGTATTATCAAACTCGAACACAAAATCACCGATTGAAAGATCCACCCCCGCATTCATTGCAAGTTCCAATCCATGAAAATAACTCATATTCACAACTGATACACTTGTACTGGATGCCTTTTTGCTTGTTTCCTTAATAATATTTAAAGAACGATCCTCCGAAGCATCATTCACACAGATAATTTCAGAATTCTCAAAATTATCCTCCATCGTCTTAATTATCATATTCAAAAAATTTTCAATTCTATTTTCTGCATTATGCACATAAATAACGGCAGATGCAAAATTCTTCTCTTTATTCATCATCACTAAGCACCTCATCTAAATCATATACTGTATTTATCTTGCCCGACAAAACCCCAACAAAAGTTGGTTTTTCGGAGTATTTTCGAATAACGGTAGGTCTTGAATCATCAATTTCTGAGCTCATCAGAATCGGTTTCATCGAAAACAATGAGCTTCTATATTCAAATCCATAATCATCCAACATATATTTACGTGCCAAATTTGCCATGTACGGAAATGCCGTTACCGGTTTCGCCAAACAGTCATTACAATTTCCCAGATGGAACGTAGAACAGTAACCGCCACTTCTCTCCTGACACTCAAATATAGGAACCTCATCATAACTTGTGGTATGCGGTGTAAAGGTTACAGACGTAAGCGAATGAAAATCTGTCTTACCAAACGGCATAATAGAGAAGAACGGGCCATCCATTACTGTAAATCCTATATCCTTCAATTTATCATTCACATCGCAAAGAATGATCTCACACAACTCGTATTTTATACCAAACTTTTCAAATCCAACCATATCAAGGATCTGATTGGTTCCCGCATATGTCGCATTTAATACAAATCCTGATTTATATCTCTCTTTAGTATCTGTATTAATAACATAAGCATCTTGAAGTTTTTCAATGCCGATAATATTCACACCATATTTTATTTCTACGTGACCAGGAAATTTTTTCAACTCTTCCAGGAGATAATCCTTTAATATCATGGCATCGTATGTATATTCCCGAGTCCGAAATACCCCATCACACATACCTTCTTTAAAATAGTTTCCGGGATTCAATTCTTCGCAGGGAATATTCGCTGCTTTGCAAAAAGCCTTGAACTGCTTACCGTCCGACCAGGAATATTGGCTAGATGTTGCGTATATCTGATCAAACTGCTTATTCACACAGAAAGCATAATCCTTATTAAACCGTTCAAAATATCCTGCCGACTTCATCGCGGTTGAAATTGATCTGGGATAATGATATCCTTGATGAACTCGTGCCTGATTAATATAGGTTGCTCTCCTAAAGGGAGTCGGGTCGCACTCCAAAACGATGACGTGCTGCCCTCTTTTTGCACAAAACAATGCAGAATAAAGTCCATATAACCCTGCACCAATAATTATCTTATCGTACTTTTCCATCCTCTCCGCTCCTTATGCCCATTTTTATTGCTTCTACAGATATCATAAAACAATGGATCTCTGCTAAAATAAAAAACAGTGACATCCTTTTTGTCACTGAAAATAAATAGATTAAATTATTTTGTAAAAACTACTTACTAATTTTTTTCTTGGATTTAAAATTACTTCCATAAGTTTACCGGATACAGGCCCTTCTCTATCATTAATGAAAAACCTTTCTGTGCCGGTTCAATATCTTCCTTATATGTAATCCCAATCCACCTATCAGATGTACCTAAAACCTTTACCGACGCAGCTCTCTTCTCCAATAACTCCGCCACAATATTCGGAAGCAAATATTCCTTTTTCTGTGGATTGTCATTCAGTTTATCTAAGAATCCAGAAAATCCCTCATCTATATACTGAAGGAAGTCCGGATATCCGGCCCACATATTCATAGATACCATCGTATCTAATGTAACCCATCTACTAACTTCTTCATTATCACACTGAATCTTCCCATTTGCGCTCTGAATTCCCGTTGTCTCAATAACTTTCTCCAGATATCCATCTTTATCTGCTACACAAATGCCTCTCGTAACAGTTCCATTCTCACTCAAAGTATTTTTTAAGGAAAATCCTGCCATCGCAAGATTTATCTTATCTTTATCTGCATTTCCTGAAACTAGGAAATCATGAAGTTTTACAAATGCTTCTTTCCCATAGTAATCATCTGCATTAATAATCACAAATGGCTCCTTCACAACATCCTTACAAGCCAGGATCGCCTGTCCTGTTCCCCATGGTTTTATACGTCCTTCCGGAACCTGATAACCTCCCGGCAAATCTTCCAATTCCTGATAAACATACTCTACCGGCATAACTTTTGATAAGCGATTTCCAATCACTTCTTTAAACTCTGCTTCGATAGCCCTTCGAATCACAAAGACAACCTTTGTAAATCCCGCTTCTTTCGCATCGTAAATCGAAAAATCCATAATAATCTCCCCATTGGGAGCCATCTTGGCTAACTGCTTGATACCGGTTCCGAAGCGGGAACCGATACCTGCCGCCATAATAATAAGGGTAGTTTCCATTTTTCCTCCGTAAATAATCCATTTCTATACTCATCAAAAATTCATATATGTATTTTCATTGCTGTTTAATATTGCTTTTCAATATTTTATCTATAAATTTTTCATACTCTTCTAATTATATATTCCCATAT
>NZ_QUDH01000019.1:0-68043 GCF_003477445.1 Clostridium sp. AF50-3
AAAGGAGAGTGCATTAATTATGAGAAAGCAGACTAAATTAGTTGCAGTACTTTCTGCAGCAGCTTTACTCGCTATGGGTGCTTCCATGACTTCTTTCGCAGCTGGTTGGCAGAAAGATGACGCTGGTGTTTGGCACTACTATGATAGCGATGATGAGATGGTAACAGGCGAGTGGAAAAAAGATGGCGGTAAATGGTTCCACCTCGATGATGAGGGAGATATGGAGACCAACACATGGGTAGACGATGACTACTATGTAGGCGAAGATGGCGCTATGCTGACAAACGCTTGGAAGTATACTATGTCTGATGATGATCAGGATGATCCGGATTCCGATGGTAAGCATTGGTACTATTTCAACAACAAGGGTAAAAAAGTTGCTGATCAGGATAAGAAGATCAATGGTAAGACATACCTTTTCAACGAAGATGGTGAGATGCTGTATGGTTGGCAGGATTGGCAAGGAGCTATTTACTACTTCGGTGAAGAGATGGATGGCGCAAGAACAGAGAATAAGTGGCTGTGGCTTGAGAAATCCGGTATGTTAGATACTGATGAGGATGTACAGAAAACAGTTCCTGGTTGCAGTGAAAATGACATCTGTGATGACGAAGGTTGGTACTGGTTCAATGCTTCCGGTAAGATGTACAAAGACGCCGCTAAGAAGAAAATCAACGGAAATCCTGCAAGTTTCTGCAGTTCCTTCGGATTGTTGAAGCGGCTGATATCACCTACTTCTGCAAGGAATCCTGACACTGTCCTGATTCCCACACCTTTGATCTCTAACAGCTTTTCAGCCATCGGAATCTTTCTTATCAGTTCTTCAATTAGAACCATAACTTCCTGTAGACGCGTATTTCTGGATTCATAGTCCTCCAGAAGCATTCGAATTTCCATTCTTGCAGACACCGCACCTTCTTTGCTTCCAACGCTGTGCTCAGCAGCTTCTATCAGGGTCTTCGCCCTCGCCTTTCCAACTGCTCTTAACTTCTCATCACGCCAGATTTGGTTCACTCCATCGATACCTAACGTCAGGATATCTTCAGGGAGTGGTGCTGCTTTAAGGATTAGCATTCCGCTCTTGGCATCCGGCTTTCCGTATACCGTCTTATATTCAGGAAAATATATATTGAACCAACGACTGATTCTGTTTTGAATTCTTGTAAGTTCCGCCTGTAACTGGAATCTTATGTTTGATGCTGTTCTAAGATCAGCATAAACACCATCCGGCAGATATGGGATCATGTAACGTCCCTCCCTAACTAATCCTGCTATAACTTTCGGATCCTTACGGTCGTTTTTAGTCGGATTATTGTCGTCGAGTTCTTTTGATTTTTTCACATGGTGAGGATTTACAAGCACCGGTTTCATTTCATTATCCTGTAGAAACTTTCCAAGATTGAACCAGTAATGCCCTGTCGGTTCCATACCTGGAACCACCTTATCCTTCTCATGTCTTTCTTTGAGGTTCAGGATCCATTCCTTAAATGTCACAAATCCAGCCTCTGTATTGCTAAACTTAAATGGCTTCTTCGAATACTCGATTCCTCTGTAATCAAAAGCTCTGGCATAGTGCATTTCACTTCCGACATCAATTCCGAGTACCAAAGTTTTTTCTGTAATAGCTTCAATTTTTGCGTTCTGTGTGTTAGACTTCATTGTAGATACCTCTCTGTATAATAAGATTTTTACTAACCTGCCAGTCAGTAGTCTTATTGTACTCTGAGGTATTTTCAATTTTCAACGTCTACGCTTTTTATTATACAGGAAGCTCCTTTTACTTTTTGAAATAATTTTCTCGAAATCCTAACTGCATTACCAGGTCATTATACTTCGGATATGGAAAAGTATCGCAAGTTGCAAAAAAAGGGAGAGATAATGTTACTGTTCACAGGTAGGCACTTTTGGAACCGAAAGTGCCGTAAGAAAACGTGGTGGCAGCAGGAATTTGCCGTATTTAAATGCGAAGCCACGGCAAATTCCGTTACTGGGCACGTATGCGTGAACAGTAACGAGATAATAGGGGAAATTTAAGATTTCCTTCCTTGCTATCCACAAAACGAAATGCTATACTGATACAAGCCGTTTCTCTGGTTTTACGAATAAGAAAAGGAGAAGAATGTGATGGAACAGACAGAGATTGCAAGAGAGCAGGGAGCTCCGACTGCATCCATTTTGGCAGAGCAGGCATGGGAGGGAAAAGTCCGAAAGGTTTTTTCATGGATTGTGTCGGTGTATCTGTGTGTGGTGTTTGGGGCATTTCCGCTATATTTCCATAATTATTATTATGATATTCTGGTATCGAAATATCAGTTTTACTGGCTCAGCACGGTTGCGATGCTGGCGTCATGCCTGATCGCAGCGATAGTATTTGCGTGCATGGACTTAAAGCGGTTTGGCGGGGCGCATGTGCGGCGCTTTTTGGGCGCGTTTCGACTGACTGAATTAAAAAAGCAGCCATTTGCCTATAAGGCGCTGGCAGTTTTCTGGGCGCTGGCACTGATATCGACGGTGCTGTCGGACTATGTGTATGAGTCGTTCTGGGGAAATGAGGGACGATTCAGCGGATTATTCTTGATTACGCTGTATGTGCTGGGAACGATTGTGATCAGCAAGTATGGTCGGATGAGAAAATGGTACCTGGATGTGTTTTTGGCATCGTCCGTTTTGGTCTGTCTGTTTGGAATCACAGATTATTTCCAGATGGATTTATTGGGATGGAAAAAGGGCGTGAGCAATGAACAGGGAAACCTGTTTGTATCTACATTGGGAAATATTAACACATATACGGCGTTTGTGGCGCTTACGATGGCGGTTGCTGCGGCTGTTTTGTAAGTGAGAGAAAAGTGGGACGCCGTATCTGGTATTATCTGGTTTCGGCGCTGGCCTTTTTTGCATTGATTACCGGACAGAGTGATAATGCATATTTATCACTTGGAATGCTGTTTGCGGTGATGCCGCTGTTTTTATTTACGACATGGCGGGGCATCGCAGATTATGGTATTCTGGCGGCTACGTTTATGACCGTGATCAAGGTAGTAGATACGGTCAATAAAGTATATGCCGATCAGGTCATCGGTCTGGGCGGTGTGTTTGGCGTGTTGGTGCGCTATCGTTATCTGGAGGGAGTCGTCGTTTTATTCTGGATTCTGGCGGGGATTCTCTGTGTTTGGAAACGGAAGATGGAACAGACGAATCCAGAGAGCAAACCGGGACGATGGATTTGGCGTGGCTGGTGTGCCGTTTTGATTCTTGGATGCCTGGCAGTGGCATTTGTCCTCTATGATGCAAATCTGGGAGGACATGCGGAATGGTACAGCGCGTTGTCCCAGTATCTTGTTTTTGATGATGACTGGGGGACGAACCGAGGATATTGCTGGAGAATTGGCTGGCAGTCCTATCGCGAGCTGCCGTTCCTGCATCAGTTGTTTGGTTTTGGACCAGACACATATGGAATTCTGACTTGGGATTTCAGGCAGGATGCGCTGGATCGGTATGGAGTTTTCTATGAGAGCGCCCACAACGAATATTTGCAGTACCTTGTTACAATGGGACCGCTTGCGCTTGCATCCTATCTTGCGTTTCTGGGCGGCGCCTGCGTGCGGATGTGCAGAAAATGGAAAGAGTGCGCCTGGATCCTGGCGCCTGTTCTGGCGGTGCTCTGCTATGGAGCACAGGCAGTTGTTAATATCAACCTCCCGATCGCGACGCCGATTATGTGGGCGATGCTGGCGATTGGGCTTGCACTCACAAGAGAGGAAGCAGAACAGGCAGAATAGCTCAAATAGACAGCAAATCCGGGCAGATTCGTCGGAAAAGCCGAAATGACGAACTTTGTCGATTGAGAATTTAAAGTAATGTGTGAACAGTAACTGAGCGATGCTCCGTGTCGAAATTTGCGATCGATAGACTCTTTTATTTTTCTTAAAATCGGTTTATAAATAATATGAAACGAAAAAACGATAGGATCGCCTGGCAGAGCTGCGTTATGCAGTGTGGTCATCTGAATGGAAGAACAGGCAGTCAAAAGGAGGAGAGTTTATGGATGAAGCTAAAAAATTGGTCGTTTTGGAACAGGAAAATGAAGAATTAAAGCGTGAGCTAAGGAGTTATTTAAAACTCTGGATCAGATGAATCAAAGCTTAAACCGGATGATTGACCACTACATACTCTGTAAGACGGAGAAGGCGGGATAAGCGGAGAAACTGGATAAGATGGGAGAGAAGAGGCTCATTTATACCAGATGGAGCAAGTGAACAATCAAATCAAAAATTAAATACTAAATCGAATATCAAAGCCGCATGATTCAGAAGGTATGTTATTAAACCAGAATGAATCATGCGGCATTTTTTATGTACTCTATGTAATATGCAGTTGGCGCGTCAATTTCCAGATTAAATCATGCATCCAGGAGATCGTCTGCTCCAGCTGCTCGTTTTTCTCTCTTAGCGCCAATACTTCCTGATAGAGAGTTTCCTTGTCGGAATCTTTTGAGATATCCGGATGGAGATTCGAGGAAGTGGAAGATGATTTTGTTTTACCCGGTGCTGCAGAATGATCTGTCATCAATTTGGTGTTATCAGGTGCTGCATTTTGATCCGACGATTTTGCATCATCCGGTGATTTGCTCCGGCCGGATGGCTTTGTCTGCCTGGTGCCTTAGCCTTGTTCGCCTGTTTGGCTTTAGAATCCAAAGGGCTTGCCGCATTAATCATGTGTCTGGAAATCAGGATCTGCCGTTGTGGATAGTCTAAGTCCATGAAATCCTGATACGGAATGGGAAGAGGAGTCATGGCGATTGAGCAATGCGGACACACCGCATTGGCAACGAGCTGAAAGAATCCATAATGTCCACAGTTTGGACAGCAATAAACATTTAAACCACGCATAGAGTTGCCTCCGTAGAAGTAAGAGTTGAGTCATTGGGAGAAAAATGAAAACATCCCCTTTATTATAATACGTTTTAATCGGGAACATTATAACTGGTTTTTAGAAAAAAATTTAAAAATTTCCAAAAAAATTTTTAAAACGATAAAAAAAGACATCTTTCAGAAAAAATACCGCGGTGTCACAAAAGTGTCCTGCGGTATTTGAACGGATGCAATATTATATTTTACTGGATGATTCCAGATGTGTCAACTGTCCAGGCAGTATCATTGCTGTCTTTGATATCCTTGAACCCTTTTCCGAGTTCCGGACGGGAAGCGGAAGAGGAGGAAGAGGTTGCTTTCTGGATGGTGCCGCTGGTGTTTACCAGGTAGCGTTTTTCACCGATGGAAACCGGCTCATAGCGGAGTTCCGGATCCGCCTTCTTTAAAAGACCGTTTACATAAACCTGGTTATCGCGCTCTCCATGGTAGCCCTGTCCTTTGAGGGAACCTTTGGTCTGGAAATACCAGATCTGGTTTTCTTCTAAATCATCATTGTAAATAGTCTGCTTGCCGGTACGCATCACGCCGTCGTCGCCGAAGTAGTAGGAGGCGAAGCTGCCATCCGCCTGTTTCAGGCTCTGAAGTCCGGTCTGCATTTCACCGCGCTCGTTGAAGCAGTAGCGCTCGGAATTGATGGTGAAAATAGCAAGATCCTTCTCGGCAAAGTAAGCGGTTCCGTTTTTAAAGAAGAAGGAAAATGGCTCTTCTTCTTCGCTGATGCCCGGTGCCCCTTCAATGGTGTACCAGCCGCTTGCCCGGCGTCCGCCATTTTCCGGATCGTAATAGCGGAAATCGTTTAAGCTGACAGTGTCTGTGGCAGAGTTGTCCGCTGTTGTTGCTTCGTTTGAAGGTGTGCTGGAGCTTACAAAGCCAGCTTCCGCGACATTGATCCAGCCTGTCTGCATCTGGCCGTCGATGAAAGTGTAGTAGCCATTGTCGATTTTGCGGTCCATCTGGTTTACGATCATGCGTCCTTCGGTGTCAAAATAGCACCAGACATCTTCATCGTCGGTGTCTTTCGTGATGGTTTCCAGCAGAATCCATCCGGTTTTTCTGGCGCCGTCATCCTCCTCGCCGAGGTAGTAGATCTGTCCGTCCAGCTCCAGAAGCCCGGTCTGCATCAGTCCGTCCTCGTCGAAATAGTAGGTTTTTCCGTCAATGCTCATCCATTTGGCAGTTACAATCTTGCCGTCTTTGCCAAAATAGAGCCAGGAGCCGCCGTCCGGAGAATCCGGGCTGTCGTAGCTGATCTCATTTTCAGCCGAAACCCATTGGTTCTTTGCCATGTGCCCCTCATCGTTGACGAAATAGTCATCGACTCTCTGATTGGTAGCAATCTCGCCTTCCTCATCGAGATAAAACCAGTCGCCATTCCGCTTTTTCCATGTGTTTGTCTCTTTATAGCCGTCCTCATCGTAGTAATAAAGACGACCATCTTCCTCTGTCCAGCCGCTCTGAGCCGCCAGAACTCTGTAAGTTCCCGTATTTGTCATTATAGGTGCAGCAGCCGCGAACAAAGCCGCAGCGGATAAAACAGCTAAAGTTTTAGTTTGCTTACGCATGGTATAATCTCTCCTTTTTGAAAATGCGAAAATCCATCGCTGCATTACGGGGCTTATTATACGGGGATTATGCGTAAAAAGATAGTGTGCGTTGCTGGAAAGGGTGGAGAGATGTGGAAAAAGGGGTGAACCAGCTGGAACACCCCTTTTTCTATATGAAAATATAATTTTTTATTTTACATATTTCGAATCCGTCAGGAACTCCAGCGTCAGCGTTCCTGCCAGCCTCTCCAGCGTATCTATCACATATTGGTTAATACTCTGTGATTTTTCCCGCGCGATCCGGTAGTCCATCGCGGAATTATAATAGTTGTCTCCATCGACCGTATATCCGTCGAATCCCGCGCAGGCGGCGTGGTGGATGCTTGTTTTGGTCAGGACGTTCAGCAGCATGACAAAGGAATTATCGATGATCTCTGCATTCTGGTCGATCAGGGAATTGTAGTTTAAGGTGTAATCAAAATGCGTATCTTTGACATTCGTCACGTTCGAGGTCGCGATGACGCGCACCGGGCGTCCCTGGGCGTCGGCGTGCTCGAGCAGGCGGTTGTTGAGCTGGACATACCGCCTGGAATTGCTTAAGAACGCATAATCGATTGGAATTCCCTCCGGGATAAAATTGACGGAGATTGTGATCGGATTGTGCGCCTTAATATAGGAAAGAATTGCCTCCTTTTCCAGTTCCAGATTCTTTCCTGGACCGAGTAGCAGAAGCGGGCGATCGCTCCAGGAAGCACTCAATGCCTGAATATCGGCTTCGTCATTGCATTCTGTGCTCTGATACCTGCGGTACAGTGTTTCAATGTAATCTTTGTCGTAGAGCAGTTTTTTCTCCGGCTCAATCGCATCCAGAATCGTATTGATGGATTTAAGTGACAGGGTGTGCTTATCCATCAGGAAGCGGACGTAGTTCGGATGGCAGTTGTTGGAGGCGGAAATATAAAAGAACAGGTTATATCCCCATGGGCTCTTGCGGAAGAACGGCATGATGCTGATATCGATTGCCTCGAGCATCTGACTGACATTGAAATTGCGTCCGAATACGGTGTTCATGTACATGGAAATGAGTTCGATCGGAAGATTTCCGGCGCTTTTTCCCATGCCGTACAGGGTGGCATCAACTAAAACGGTGCGGTCTGCCGGTTCGCGTAAGACTTCCATGCTGTTCGAGTATGCGAGCTGGAAGTTATTGTGGGAGTGGTAGCCGATCGCGATCGATGGTTTTAAGTTGTAGTTTAAGAGCTGGAAATAGTGCAGCAGGTTATCCTGATGCAGCAGACCGTAGGTGTCTACAAGGGACATCGCATACGGTTCCAGATCGTTGACAAGGTCAACCAGATCCAGAAGCTCACGGTCGGAGTAGCTGGTGATCGAAACCGCCTGTGCAAACACTTTGTAGCCCAGTTTTTTGACTTCGTGGCAGAACTGGATCGCCTCATGCATCACATGTTTTTTGAAAATGACGCGGATGCCGTCGATGTAGGACTCAGAACACGGGCTTAAATTAGAAATATCGCAGGTTCCGTAGTCGATCATGGCGACGATCATCGTATTTCCCTTGTCCAGCTTGCCGAAAATCTGATCGGCACACTGGGTTGTCGGCATGATCGTGCGGTTGCGGTCGAAGGTGCGGCGGTCATCTAGAAAACCAATTTCCAGAATGTCCACGCCCGCGCTGATCAGACGTTCAAAAATAGTAACAATATTGTCGTGACCGAACTCCCAGTCGTTGACGTAGCCGCCGTCGCGGAGAGTGCAGTCGAGTAATTTGACTTGTTTCATGATGTTTGTCCTCTTGTTATGTTTGTAATTTTAAAAATTGACTCCCAGAAACGCCCCGATATCATGCGTATCCTTTGCCGTATAAACCGGCGCATATTCCTGCCATGCCTCCGCGGTATCTGGTCCGAAGCCGTAGGTAACTGCCATAAAATCGACAGCTGCCTCTTTGGCACCTTTTCCGTCGGAAGAGGTATCACCGATAAGAACTGCCTCGGATGGAGACAACTCCAAAGCTTTTAAGCACTTGTGCAGAACGTCAGCCTTCGTCATTTTGCTGGCAAAATCGCTGCCGCAGATGGAGTCACAGAGTTCTGTGAAATGGTAATGTTCCAGCAGAGTCAGCGCATAATCTTCACGTTTCAGGGTGGCAACCCCGATCTTGCAGCCCTGTGCGCGGAGTGCGCGGATCAGGTCTTTGATACCGGCGTATGGCTCGGCTTTCAGCAGGTCGTGATCCTTGTACTGGGTGCGGAAAATCTCGGTTGCGTGGTTCGCGGCGTCCTCGTCCAGTCCATAGAGGCGGATGAGCGACAGCTTGACGGGCGGTCCGATAAAGGTGCGGAGTGTCGCCTCGTCGAGGGCAGGTTTTCCAAGTGCTTCTACCGTGTGACGTACGCTCGCAAAGACGCCTTCGGATGTATCGAGCAGCGTGCCGTCGAGGTCGAAGATCACGCCGCGGTATGTTTTCTTATTCATAGGGTGCTAGTCCTCCTGTGTAAAATCGCCTGTACTGTTTCAAGGTCGGCGGGGGTGTCTACGGAAAGCGTATATCCGCAGATGGGAAGAAATAGGATCGTTTTCCTATATTCGAGGAAACGCAGCAAATCCACGCCCTCGATCTGTTCCAGAATGCCCGGTCTGCTCTGGCAGAAGAAATCGAGCGATTCCCGCGTATAAAGCCCGATACTCACAAATTTCCGGGAAGGTTTGTCAAGCGTCCCCTTGCGGAATGGAATTGGCGCACGGGAAATGTAAAGCCCTGTGCCGTCCGGGCGGCAGACCACTTTTATGTTGGATGGATCGGCTGTCTCGGCATCGTTCGGGATATCTGCCATGGCATTGATGAGAAATGGACGTTGTACATTTTCTTTTGAGGTAATAACAGTAAGCGCCTGCTCCATAAAATTTTGCAGAATCTCCGGTGTCAGAAGCGGTTCATCCCCGCCGATCATCGCATAAAAATCAAATTTCCGCGAAGAAGCAGACTTGGAATCTTCCAGAATCGTCACCGCCTCCTGAATGCGGGAGGTCGGATTCTGATGGGAATGGGAGGTAAAAACCGCCTCAAATCCATATGTCTGACAAACAGCAGCAATCTCAGGGCTGTCGGTCGCAGCGTAAACGGCATCAAATACACCGCTGTCCCGCGCCGCCGCGAGAACCCGCACAACCATTGGAATCCCATCAATCTGTTTCAATGCCTTTCCCGGAAAGCGAACCGAATTAAGCCGCGCCGGAATCAGCGCGCAGACCTTTTTTTTCTGTGCTAATCGATTCATAAGACGTTCCTCTGTATGATAAAAATGCAGTTACATAAAGTAAACTGAACCGTAACGATTCAGGCATACCGATGTGAACCGGATGCCGACCTTTATTATAGAAAAGAAATAGGAAAAACACAAGACAACATAAGAAAAATGTAAGTTACTGTTCACGGGTAGGCACTTTTGGAACCGAAAGTGCCGTAAGAAAACGTGGTGGCAGCAGGAATTTGCCGTATTTAAATGCGAAGCCACGGCAAATTCTGTTACTGGGCACGTATGCGTGAACAGTAACAAAAGAACGTTTCAGAAGCAGGGAAAACGCCGTGCTGGCTATGAAAAGAGAAATATGTGTGATATAATGAGCGCAGAAGAAACGAATGCGGCTGCGAAGCAGACATATTCTTTTCTTGCGCCATTAACGAACGAACAGCCATGCGAAGCAGGGCGGTAGAGCGCGATAGCGCGGGTTCGTGAGTGGACGGGTGAGAATACGTTCTTATGATGTAGTATGACCACTTGACAAGGTATTTTCAGGAGGAAATCAAAATGAAACAGAAACTTTCTAATTATATAGCAGAAAAGCTTCTCGCATCCGGCATCACGGATGTGTTTATGATCACGGGCGGCGGCGCGATGCATCTGGATGACGCGCTGGGGCATCAGGAAGGGCTTCACTGCCTCTACAATCATCATGAGCAGGCATGTGCGATGGCAGCGGAGGCGTATGCCCGCATCCACAACAAGATTGCGGCAGTGTGCGTGACGACGGGACCTGGCGGCATCAATGCGATGAACGGCGTTGCGGGCGGATTTCTGGATTCAATCCCGATGTTTGTCATTTCCGGACAGGTGCGTTATGACACGACAGCGCGCAGCACGGGACTTCACCTGCGCGCGATGGGCGATCAGGAGTATGATATCACCAAATCGGTTGCCAATATGACAAAATACTGTGAGATGGTGATCGATCCGATGCGTATCCGCTTCTGTGTGGAAAAAGCCCTGTATCTGGCTTACAACGGTCGTCCGGGTCCTACCTGGCTGGATATTCCGCTGAATGTGCAGGCGGCAATGATCGAGACAGACGATCTGATCGGCTTTGATCCGGAGGATTATGAGGCGGGCGGAACTGGCTGGGCGGCAGAGAGCGCGTCCGAGATCCCGGAGGATACCGCCGGAAAAGGTGAATTTCGTGCAAAACTTCCGGCACGTGTGACGAAGGAGACGGCGCGTGCGATCATCAAGAAAGTCCGCACCTCCAAACGTCCGGTGATCAATGCCGGAAATGGTATCCGTATCGGCGCGGCGCACGATGTTTTCATGCGCGTGGTTGAAAAGCTGGGAATCCCGGTTGTGACCGGCGCGGACAGCATCGACTGTATCTATGACGAACACCCGCTGTACATCGGAAAAGGCGGCAACGTCGGCGATCGCCCGGGCAACTTCGCGATCCAGAACAGCGATCTGGTGCTGTCGCTCGGAAGCCGTCTGAGTTTCCGTCAGGTCGGTTACCGTTTTACTACCTGGGCGCGCGAGGCGTATGTGATTGTGAATGATATCGATGCCGAAGAGCTGAAAAAGCCGACCCTGCATGTGGACATGCCGGTTCACGCGGATGTGAAGGATCTTCTGACCGTGATGGACGAGGTTCTTTCGGAGGAAGGAAAAGCGGACGGCGCGGCTTCGATGACGCAGGAGTACAAGGACGCGCAGGCAGAGTGGCTGCGTATCTGCCAGGGCTGGAAGCATGATTATCCGGTGGTTCTGCCGAAGCACATGAACGGCGGCACGGAGACAGAGGCAAACGTATATGCATTTGCGTATGAGATGAGCCGCCGTTTAAATGAGAACCAGATCGTGGTTGTGGGGAATGGATCTGCAAACGTTGTGTGTGGACACGCAAATATTGTGAAAAAGGGACAGAGATTTATCTCGAACTCCGGCATCGCTTCGATGGGCTACGGACTTCCGGCATCGATCGGCGCGTGCGTGGCAGATCACAGCCAGGATATTATCCTGATCACCGGAGACGGCAGTATTCAGATGAATTTACAGGAGCTTGAGACAGTTGTCAGCCACCGGATGCCGATCAAGATTTTCATTATCAATAACGGCGGTTACCATTCCATCCGCCAGACCCAGAAGAATTTCTTCGGCGAGCCGCTCATCGGTATCGGCGTGGACAGCGGCGATCTTGGATTCCCGAGTATGGAAAAGCTGGCGTGGGCGTATGGATTCCCATATGTATCGATTCATGGAAACAAGGAGCTGGGCGAGAAGGTAGAAGAAACGCTGGCGATGGACGGCCCGGTGATCTGCGAGGTATTTGTAACGCTGGATCAGAACTTTGAGCCAAAGTCCGCGGCGAAGAGACTGCCGGACGGAACGCTTGTATCGCCGCCGCTGGAGGATCTGTCCCCATTCCTGCCGGACGAGGAGATGGACCGTATCATGCTGATTCCGCGTATTAAAAAATAGTAAAGGAAACGATAGAATGAAGATAGTTGTCACTGGTGCCACCAGCTTTGTAGGTCTGGGGGCGGTGCGCGAGCTGTTACATCGCGGACATCAGGTATACGCCGTACTGCGGGAACATTCGACGAAAGCGGATCTGCTGCGGGAAAATGGAAAATTTCCGCAGGGACTCACGATTTTGGAGGAGGATCTGGGGAATCTCTCGAAACTGCCGGAACGGATTCCGGGCGGATGCGATGTGTTTCTCCATATGGGCTGGCGCGGTGCAGGGAGTGATTCACGGAAAAATGAGGCAGTCCAGGAGGAGAGCGTGCAGGACGCGCTGAATGCCGTCCGCGTGGCGAAAGACCTCGGGTGCCGGCGGTTTCTCTTTACAGGTTCGCAGGCGGAGTATGGCGTCAAGAGCGAGCTGACAGACGAGGAGACGGTCTGCGAGCCGACCTCCCCGTATGGACGCGCGAAACTGGCAGTCCGGCAGCGGGCGGAAGTGCTCTGCCGGGAACTGGGACTGGATTACGGGCATGCACGGATTTTCAGCACGTATGGACCGGGCGATCACCCGTGGTCGCTTCTTTCCTCCTGTGTCCGGGTCTTCCGGGCAGGGGAGAAGATGACGATGACCGCCTGCACGCAGCTCTGGAACTTCATGTATATTGACGATGCGGGGCGCGCCCTGGCGGATCTGGCAGAATATGCGGGAAATCTCACGGATCACGGATGTGTCTACAATCTGGGCGGTCCGATGGATGAGACAGGACCGCTGCGCGGGTTTGTCGAGACGGTCTATGAGCTGTGCGGCAGGCAGGGCAGCATGGAATTTGGCGTCCGCCCGCCGAATGCAGAGGGAATCGTCAATCTGATCCCGGATATCCGCAAGATGGAGCGGGTGGTTGGCTGGAAGCCACAGGTATATTTTGAAGAAGGAATGAAGAGAATTCTAGCTTTTCAGAAATGATTTTTCTGCCCTCTGTGCAGAGTGACGGGAGAGAATGGTAAATATTTGGACATATTTTATCAGTTTATGCCAAGTAAATAGCGAAGCAGCCAAAAATCGTTAAGAAAATTGTAGGTTGTCAAAAGAGAGAAAGACGTTTAAAATAAAGGCAGTATAGCCGAAGCGGCTTTCTCTTTTTTTTGTGTTCGAAATTTGGTGGAACGAAACAGAAGAGTTCAAACAAAAAGCAAATTAATAGGAATCAGAAAAGTATGAAAAAAATCAGTATATTAATTCCCTGCTACAACGAGGAAGAGAATGTAGGTCCGATCAGCGAGGCAGTTGTGGAGACGCTGGAGCGCGAACTGCCGGAATATGACTACGAGCTTGTCTTTATCGACAATGATTCGACGGACCAGACGCGCCCGATTCTTCGCAAGATCTGCAGCGAGAATCCACGGATCAAGGCAATTTTTAATGCCAAAAACTTTGGACAGTTCAATTCCCCGTATTATGGAATGTTACAGTGTACCGGCGACTGTGTGGTCAGCATGGTGGCAGATTTTCAGGATCCGGTCGATATGATCCCGAAATATGTCCATGAGTGGGAAAATGGCTACAAGATTGTCATCGGCATCAAGACGGGAAGCAAGGAAAACCCGATCATGTATGCGCTGAGGAGCTGCTATTACAAGATGATAAAGAAACTCTCCGATGTCGAGCAGATTGAGCATTTTACCGGTTCGGGTCTGTATGACCGCGATTTTATTGAGATTCTGCGGGAGCTTGACGATCCGACGCCGTTTCTGCGCGGAATCGTGGCGGAGCTTGGTTATAAGCGCAAGGAGATCCCATATATCCAGCCGCAGCGCCGCGCAGGCAAGACACACAACAATTTTTACCGGCTCTACGATGCCGCGATGCTCAGTGTGACCTCCTATACGAGGTCGGTCTGCGCCTGGCGACGATCTTTGGAAGTATCTGCGCGGCGATCAGTATGATCGTGGCGATTGTATATCTGGTGATGAAACTGCTTCACTGGTATGATTTTCCGGCTGGTATGGCGCCGGTTCTGATTGGAATGTGCTTTTTAGGGTCGGTTCAAATCTTTTTCATTGGTCTGGTGGGAGAGTATATTTTATCGATCAATTCGAGAGTCATGAAGCGTCCGCTGGTAGTGGAGGAAGAGCGGCTGAATTTTGATACACCGGTGAAAAAAGTTGGGGGCAAACAGCATGAAATGTAATGTCGATGTAGTTCGGATTCGTGAAAATTCGATTCAGCTCAATGGCTGGGCGATCGGAAAGACGCCGGAAACGGAGATCACCTATCAGGTTGAAGATGGGGCACATCAGCCGATCCGGTTTCAGTATGTGGCGACCCGCCGCGACGACGTCAGCCAGATTTATTTTGGGCGAACGGTAGAAAAAGAGCTTGGATTTGATATCCAGTTCCCGTATGAGCGCGGAAAAGATTATTATCTGATCGCAAAAGGCGAGGGACGAAAAATCCGCATTAAATATAATGAAGAACTGATCCGCAAGCGCAGCAGTGTGGCGCACAAGCGGATGCAGAAGATCCGCGATCTGATGAACATGGAGACTGTGCGGGTCTGTCTGGATTTCTGGAAGGAAAATGGTCTGAAAGCCCTGCTGGTAAAATCCAAGCACAAACTGCAGGGAATTGACAATGACTACGATTACGGCGAGTGGTATTCACTGACGAAGCCGACGGCGGAGGAGCTGGAGGAGCAGAGGAAAAAGGTGTTTGACGCGCCGGTTAAATTCTCGATTGTGATTCCGGCATTTAAGACACCGGAGCGATTCCTGCGGGAAATGCTGGATTCGATCGCGGAACAGACATACGCAAACTGGGAGGTCTGCGTGGCGGACGGCAGTCCGGCAGGACAAAGCTGCGAGCGGGTGCTGGAGCAGTATGCGAAGAAGGACAGCCGCTTTAAATACGTAATTTTAGGCGAAAATAAGGGCATTTCCGGCAATACGAATGCAGCAATGGATATGGCGACCGGCGATTATATCGTGCTGGCAGACCATGACGATAAGCTGACACCGAATGCTCTCTATGAGTGTGCGAAACTGTTACAGGAACATCCGGGATGTGACTGCTTCTATTCGGATGAGGATAAGCTGGATATGGACGGCGGCGCTTTGTTTGATCCGCATTTTAAGCCGGATTTCAATATCGATCTGCTCTGCAGCGTCAACTATATCTGCCATCTGTTTGTAGTCAGCCACGATCTGGCAGCGCAGGTGGGCGGCTTCCGTCAGGAATACGACGGAGCGCAGGATTATGACTTCATTTTCCGTTGTACGGAGAAGGCGAAGGAGATCCGCCATATCCCGAAGGTGCTGTATCACTGGCGCTGCCACAAGGATTCGACAGCGAGCAACCCGGAGAGCAAGCTGTACGCATTTGATGCGGGTGCGCGCGCGATCATGGATCATTATAAACGCGTCGGTATCGAGGCGGAGCGCGTGGAAAAAGGTGTGGACTACGGCATTTATCACTCTGTATATAAAATTCAGGGGGAACCGCTGGTATCGATCATCATTCCGAACAAGGATCACCATACGGATCTGGATCTATGCCTGCGGGCGATTGAGACGCGGGCAACGTACCGCAATGTTGAGTTTATCATTGTAGAGAACAACAGCACGGAGAAGGAAACCTTTGAATACTATGAAAAGATTCAGAAGGAATTTTCCAATGTCCATGTGGTAACCTGGGAGCGCGAGTTTAACTATTCGGCGATCAACAACTTCGGCGTGACCTTCGCAAAGGGCGAATATCTGCTGTTTTTAAATAATGATACCGAGCTGATTGCGGAGAATTTCATCGAGGAGATGCTGGGACTGTGCCAGCGGGAGGACGTCGGCGCAGTTGGCGCGAGACTGCTCTATCAGGATGATACGATCCAGCATGCGGGCGTCGTGATTGGTTTCGGCGGCATCGCAGGGCATACGTTTATCGGGCTTCATAAGGCGGAAAACAGCTATTTCCACCGTGCGATGAGTACACAGGATTACAGCGCTGTGACGGCAGCGTGCCTGATGACAAAGAAAGCGCTCTTTGATGAAGTCGGCGGCTTTACGGAGAAGCTGGCGGTCGCATTTAACGATATCGATTATTGCATGAAAGTGCGGGCATCAAATCATTTAGTGGTTTACAATCCGTACGCATTGCTGTATCATTATGAGTCGAAGTCAAGAGGACTGGAGGATACGCCGGAGAAGGTGGCACGTTTTAACAGGGAGATCAAGATTTTCTCGGAGCGCTGGCCGGAGATCCTTAAAGATGGAGATCCTTACTACAATCCGAACCTGACGCTGCGGAAGTCCAATTTCGCCCTCAGGGATCTGAAAAAAGAGAAAATCGGAGAACCGTATCATCTGGAGGTATAACCCGGGATGGAGATTACAACGACAATTATTATTCCCAATTATAATGGGTTGAAATTTATGGACGAATGCATCCGTTCACTGAATGCACAGACGTATCCGAATTTCCGGACACTGGTGGTGGACAACGGTTCGACGGACGGAAGCGTGGAGTGGCTGAAGGAACATCAGATCGATACGATTTTCCTGCCGGAAAACACGGGATTTTCCGGTGCAGTCAACGTCGGAATCAAGGCGGCAGACACACCGTATGTGCTGCTTTTAAATAATGACGTTCGGGTGGACGAGTATTTCGTGGCGGAGATGGTGCGTGCGATCGGTCAGTCGGAGCGCATCTTTTCCGTCAGCAGCCGGATGATCCAGATGTACCATCCGGACAGGCTGGATGATGCAGGCGATATGTATTCCCTGCTTGGCTGGGCGTACCAGCGCGGCGTGGGACGGGATCTTACGCATTACCGCCGTTCAAGCCGGGTATTCTCAGCGTGCGCGGGCGCAGCGATCTACCGGAGAGAGGTATTTGAGGAGATAGGCTATTTCGATGAGATGCATTTTGCCTATCTGGAAGATATTGATGTGGGATATAGAGCCCGGATTGCGGGTTATGACAATATATACTGCCCGGCGGCGCTGGTATGGCACGTCGGAAGCGGAACCAGCGGTTCCAAGTACAATTCATTCAAGGTTAAGCTGGCGGCACGCAACAATGTGTATCTGAATTATAAAAATATGCCGTGCTTACAGCTTATCATAAATGCGATTCCGATCGCAGCGGGGATTTTCGTGAAATATTCATTTTTCAGGAAAAGCGGGTTTGGAAAAGATTATCTGGAAGGTCTGAAAGAAGGCATACGGACGGCAAAGAAGTGTAAAAAAGTGGCGTACCGCCCGGAACGGCTTAAAAATTATCTGGCGATAGAGCTGGAACTTTTAGCCGGGACATTTCTCTATGTCTATGAATTTGCTGTGAGACAGATCGAGAAAAAAGCAGCATCTGATAAATCGTGAGGAAAAGGTTAGAGTTGTTACTGGGCACGTATGAGTGGACAGTAACTTAGAGTTTGCGCGATGTGTGAACGGTCATGGTTTAGCAGATGCAACACGGAGAAAGGCTGCTTATCAGACAATGTCTGAGCGGCAGCAAGCAAGTGAAAGATGAGGTAGCTTATGAATTATGAGGATGATGAGCTGGAGCGCATGAGGCGCGCCGCGAGGGCAGAAGCAGCCGTGCCAGTCAGGCAGGGTATTCTTCGCGCGGCAGTTCTGCTTCCGGCACCAGCCGCAGAAGAGTCAGCAGTACAGTCGAAAATAGCCAGAGAAAAGGTGAGGCGGGCAGCAGTTCAGTACGTTCCGGCTACAGCGGTCCTAAGAGCGCTGGAAGTGGAAAAAAGAGTTCGGGACGCCGCGGCAGCCATTACCGTAAATCGGCGCGCCACAGAAAGCATATGATCATTGCGGCGGAGATTGTCGTGATTATATTGATGATTCTGGGCGGTGCGTTCTGGTATATGTATCACAGAACATTCGGTTCTATGCAGAAGATTGATTTCAACGAGGACCAGGTTAAGAACGTCAACCTGTCCCAGGAACAGATCGATGATATGAAGGGCTACATGACCGTGGCGTGCTTCGGTGTCGATTCGCGAAGTCAGCACGGGCAGATGAATGTCGGAAAAGGTACGAACGCGGATGTCAACATGATTGCCAATATCAATCTGGAGACGGGTGAGATCCGCCTTGTATCGGTATTCCGGGACAGTTATCTGAATATCAACGATAAAAACTCTTATAATAAGATCAACGCCGCTTACGCACAGGGCGGTCCGGAGCAGGCAGTTAAGGCGCTGAATAAGAACCTGGGTCTTAACATTACCCAGTATGCGACGTTCAACTGGAAAGCGGTTGCGGATGCCATCAACATTCTGGGCGGTGTAGATGTCGAGCTGAGCGATGCAGAGTTCTCCTGGATCAATGCCTTCATCACGGAGACCGTAAAGGAGACTGGTATCGGTTCTCATCAGCTGACCCATGCGGGCAATGTACATCTGGATGGTATCCAGGCAGTTGCATACGGACGTATCCGTTATTCAGATACGGACTATGCGCGTACCGAGCGTCAGAGAATTATTCTTCAGAAAGCCTTTGATAAGGCAAAAAATGCAGACTGGGCGACACTCAACTGTCTGATTCAGACGATCATGCCGCAGCTTGCAACCAATGTTGATATTACGGATTTGATTCCGCTGGCACGCAATATCGCGAAGTTCCATATCGGTGAGACCGCCGGATTCCCGGCAGCCAGAGGCGAGCAGGATGTTGGAAAGATCGGCGACTGCGTTATCCCGCAGACACTGGAGTACAACGTAAAAGAGCTTCATAAGTTCCTGTTTGATGAGGAAGATTATCAGGTTCCGTCCAATGTCAAGGAGTATAGCAACCATATCGCGCAGGTAACAGTCTTACGACGAATGCGAAGCTGATCGGTCATGTTCCGGTCGATCAGGGTGTCAGCGCCCAGACGTTTATCAAGAAACGGGCGAGCCGGATTGCCGCGCAGGCAGCGGCGAAGGATGCCGCTAAGAAGTCATCGACGAGTGCTTCGGACGAGTCGGATGACGAGAGCGGGGATGAGACCAAGAAGGGCGAGAGCGAGAGCTCGATCGGATTGGACGAGATCTTTGATCCGGATGAAGACTGGATTGACTGGGAGGAAGAAGAGTCGAAGAGCAACAGCAGTAAGGGACCAGGAACAACGACGACTCCCGGCAAGAAAAATCATACGGATAAGACAACCGAGGCGGATGATTCTTTATCCGGACCAGGCAGCACATCGGAGACGAAGTCTTCCATTGCAAAACCGGGATCTACAACCACAACGGCGGCAGAGACATCGGCATCCAGTGAAAAGACTTCTCCGGGTGCGTCGGATAATTCCGGTGTGAAAAGTCCGGTCACAGAGATTCAGGAACCGGGGGATTCCGGAAACAGCGATGCAGCAGGCCCCGGCGGTCCGGCAGGTCCGGGAGCTTAATCTGAATTCAGGTGATATACTATGATAAAAGATAACCAGAAACGGCTGAACCATTTCCACGTAGTGCTGGACGCATGTGTCATTGCATGCGCCTACGCACTTGCGTGGTTTATCGTCAATGGAACGTCGTGGTTTAATGTAACAGGGCATAATAAGAGCGCAATGGCAGTCGTCTATCTGGCGGCTGGCGTTCTTATTGTACCGTTTTATTTGATTTTATACGCATTTTTTCATCTTTACACGCCCAAACGGGTTCAGGGAAGACGGGTGGAGTTAGCCAATATTTTTAAGGCGAACATCATCGGTCTTTTGGTGATCTCACTGATGCTTTACCTGGGCGGTAAAAATGAGTATTTCCACAACTTCTCCCGTCCGATGGTATTTTTGTTTTTTGGCATCAATCTCTTTGCTGAGATTCTGATGCGGAATATCCTGCGGATAGCGCTTCGGTCGATGCGGTCGAAGGGATATAACCAGAAGCATCTGCTTCTGGTCGGTTACAGCCGGGCAGCGGAAGGATTTATTGACCGTGTGAATGTCAACCCGGAGTGGGGCTATAAAATTCGCGGTATTCTGGATGACCATGAGGAGTGGGGCAAAGAATATAAGGGAGTGCGCGTGATCGGCAAAATTGACGATCTGGATACGATTCTGGCGCTCAATACGCTGGATGAGATCGCGATCACCCTGAGCATCCAGGAGTATGGAAAACTGGAAAAAATCGTGGCAGGCTGTGAAAAATCGGGTGTGCATACGAAATTTATCCCGGATTATTATAACTTTATCCCGACCCGTCCGTTTATGGAGGATCTGCAGGGACTTCCGGTGATCCACATCCGCCATGTGCCGCTCACGAATCTGCTCAACGCAACGATGAAGCGGACGATGGATCTGGTCGGCGGCATGATGGCGCTCATCCTGTTTTCACCGGTGATGCTGGTGACGGCGATTCTTATAAAGACGACTTCGCCGGGACCGGTCATTTTCTGTCAGGAGCGGGTGGGACTTCACAATAAGCCGTTTAAGATGTATAAGTTCCGCTCGATGGCGGTACAGTCGGCGGCAAAGGAGAAAAGCCAGTGGACGACGCCGGGAGACCCGCGTGTGACTCCGATTGGAAGATTTATCCGGAAGACGAGCATTGACGAGCTTCCGCAGCTGTTTAATGTTCTGAAGGGCGATATGAGCCTGGTTGGACCGCGCCCGGAACGCCCGTTTTTCGTTGAAAAATTCAAGGAAGAGATTCCGCGTTATATGATCAAACACCAGGTGCGTCCGGGAATGACCGGATGGGCACAGGTCAATGGTTACCGGGGCGATACCTCGATCACGAAGCGGATTGAGCATGATCTGTATTACATCGAGAACTGGACGCTGGGATTTGATTTTAAAATCATGTTTTGACGGTTTTTAAGGGCTTTATAAATAAAAACGCGTATTGATGAGGAAAACCACATGGGATATGAAGAAGAAAGAGATAGGTCAGGACACCGCCGGAGCCGACGGGCAAAACCGTCGGAGATGGAAGACGATGGTCTGACACTGATCACGGATTCATTTACGGAACGCCGGGAGGACGGATCCCACCGGAGCGGAGATAGAAGCCGAAGTGGTCAGAAAGCGGCAAAGAGGGGACAGACGCAGCCTGGCAGCAGCCGGGAGAGCCGGAATCAGGAGAAAACCCGGACCATGAACCGGTCGGATATTTACGCCGACCCGGTTAAATTGAAAGCGCGCCGGAAAAAGAAGCGGAAGATATGGTTTATTCTTCTGGAGATTGCAGTGCTGATCGGGATTCTCTGCTTTGCGGGATATTCGTATATCAGCAGCCGTCTGGATCTGATGCAGCGGCTTCCGTGGAACCCGGATGAGATCAAAAACGTCGAGATTTCGGAGGAGAAGCAGGAGCAGATGAGCGGTTATTGGACGATCGCGGTTTTCGGCGTGGATAGCCGTAACTCATCGGTCGGAAAGGGCAACAACTCGGATGTCAATATTCTCTGCAACATCGATCAGGGAACCGGTGAGATACGTCTGGTTTCGGTGTACCGGGATTCATATTTAAATATCAGCGACAAGAATACCTACAACAAAATCAACGCCGCTTATATGCAGGGCGGACCGGAGCAGGTTGTCAAGGCGCTCAATAGGAACCTGGATATCGATATTGACGATTATGCGACCTTTAACTGGAAAGCCGTTGCAGATGCGATCAACATTCTGGGCGGCATTGACGTGGAGATCACGAAATCAGAGTTTTATTATATCAATGCGTTCATTTCTGAGACGGTCAACTGACCGGCGTCGCTTCGACCCAGCTTAAATCAGCGGGCATGAACCATCTGGACGGTGTGCAGGCGGTTGCATATGGGCGTCTCCGTCTGATGGATACGGACTATGCCCGTACCGAACGGCAGAGAAAGGTTATTTCCCTCGCGTTTGAGAAGATGAAAAAAGCAGATTGGGCGACGATCAACAATATTGTGCAGACGGTATTTCCACAGGTGGCGACCAGCATCGAGATCAATGATCTGTTGAAGATAGGACGAAATATTACGCGTTATCATCTGACCGAGACGACCGGTTTCCCGTCGGAGTTGAGGGAAAAGAAGATGGGACGCAAGGGTGCCTGCGTCATCCCGCAGACGCTGGAGAGCAATGTCATCGAGCTGCATCATTTCCTGTTTGGCGATGAGGAATACACGCCGACTGAGACGGTCCGGACGATCAGTCAGAAAATTGTATCAGATACAGGCGTTCATGGCACGAAACAGGCAGAAACGAAGGCATTGCCGAAGACGACCGAGGCGACGACAATTTCCATCCTGGATCCGACGCAGGAGAGCGGCGCGGACGAAAGCCAGGAAGCCGGGAGCGGCATCGACGAGTCGGAGAAAGAGAACGGTAATGCTTCGGAAACACAGGAGAATGACGTTTCTGAGCAGGAAAGCCGTCCGGACGGTACGCATGCATCAAAGGAAAATGTGCGGGAGAGCAGTGAGGCAGAGTCTGGCGGTTCTTCGCCGGCATTTCCGGGCGGAAATTCTGGCACCGGCGAGACGGAGAATGACAGAAAAAAACCTTCCGGCAGCGGTTCTCCGAATGGAAGCAGTGCACCGGGAAGTAAGACGGATGCGGGAATCATCATTGAGTGATGAGAGAGTGTGAAACGGAGGAAATGCTTTGAATTTAGATGGTTTGTACCGGATGCAGGGAATGTTATTTTCCCTGATGATTCTGGGTGCATTCTTAAAGAAGAAGGGAATTATCACGGATGAGGGAAAAAGGGTCATTGCGGATCTGGTCATCTTTGTGACGCTTCCCTGCAGTATCATCGAGTCATTTGAAGTAGAACTGAGCATGGATATCTTAAAGAGCAGCGCACAGGCGCTGCTCGTCTCGTGTATGGTTCAGGTGGCTTGTTATATCTTAAATATGGTACTGTACCCGGGTGTGGGAGAGGAAAAGAAGAAGGTCCTCAAATACGCGACGATGGCGTCCAATGCCGGGATTCTGGGAAATCCGGTGGCGGAGGGCATCTTCGGCTCGATGGGGCTTTTCTACGCCTCTTTTTACCTGATTCCGCAGAGAACTGCGATGTGGTCGCTGGGAATGACGTATTTTACGAAGGCGCCGGATCGGAAGACGCTGATTAAAAAGATATGCACGCATCCGTGTATTGTCTCCGTATTCATCGGCTTTGTGCTGATGCTTTTGCAGATGCAGATTCCGGGATTCCTGGGAGATACGGTACATAGCTTAAACAAGGCAAACACGGCAGTCTCCATGATTTTTGTCGGAACCGTTCTGGCGGAGGCAGATATGAAGACGATGATCACGCCACTCAGCTGCTACTATGCCGCCGTGCGCCTGATCCTGATCCCGGCGCTTGTGTGGATCGGCTGCCTCCTGTTCCATATTGACACGCTGGTGATGGGGATTTCTGTGGTGCTGGCAGCGATGCCGGCAGCAAGCACGACGGCGATTCTTGCCGCGAAATATGGCGGGGATGAAGTCTTTGCGACGAAGTGCGTGGTATTTACGACGCTGCTTTCGATGGTGTCGGCACCGGTTTGGTGTATGGTGCTGCAGCGGTAATCCCTTATGAGTTCGTATTTCTATAAAGGGGGTTTCGCTTGCATTGGATGAAAGGATATGTTATATTAGGGATAGAAAAAGGAAAAGCCAGAGGAGCGGCTTACCTGAATAAATTAAATAACTGTTTTATTAACAGCCGTCATTATTGCAGTAATGGCGGCTATTTTCGTTTTCCCTTGAAAATTGTATAACACAATCCAACAAGGGCGCAAATGAATATTCCAATCTGAATCAAATCAGAGTATGTAACATACATTGGCAATGCCCTCCTTTCTTTCGTCTGGAGGGTTAGATTTGTGCCTCGTTCCAGTCTTTGATAAACAAGCTTTGCTGAAATCTAGCAACCCTCCGATAACAGAGGGTAAGCCGCCTGGCTCTCTGGTTTTTCCATGTACGAAGTATATCATAATTTATCAGAACAGACAATGATAAAACGAAACAAATCCCCCTCAGATTGCTCTGAGAGAATTTGCAGATTCATGATTTATAATAGCAGTTCATATTGCTTGGTTATAGTCTTACAAACATTCTGTAATTTTACTTCTCATCCACAACCTGGAAAATGTAGAACTTCAGATAATAGGACGTCTCATCCCCCGCCCACAGAATCGGATGGTCGGCTGCCTGGGTGCGGTATTCGATCTGGCGCAGGCGGCGGTGGGCGCTGCGGGCTGCCTCCTGAATCGCCTTTGTGAAGAGTTCCGGCGTCATGAAATGGGAGCAGGAGCAGGTGGCGAAGTAGCCGCCGTCTTTTACCAGACGCAGACCGCGAATATTGATCTCGCGGTAGCCCTTGATGGCATTTTTGACCGAGCTGCGGGATTTTGTGAAGGCAGGCGGATCGAGGATCACGACGTCAAATTGCTCACCTTTTGCCTCTAATTCCGGAAGCAGGTCAAAGACATCCGCGCACTGAAAGGTGGTAGTGCCGGAAACACCGTTTAACTCTGCATTTTCACGCGCCTGTGCGACGGCAAGTTCGGACGCATCCACGCCGATGACCTCTTTGGCGCCGGAGACGGCTGCATTTAAGGCAAAGGAGCCGGTGTGGGTAAAACAGTCCAGAACGCGTTTGCCCGGGCAGAGACGCTGGATTGCCAGACGGTTGTATTTCTGGTCGAGGAAAAAGCCAGTTTTCTGCCCGTCCTTGACATCTACCAGATAGCGGACACCATTTTCAACGATCTCTACTTTTGTATCAAATGGTTCCCCGATAAAGCCTTTATAGCGCTCCATGCCCTCCTGTAAGCGGACCTTAGCGTCGCTGCGCTCGTAAATACCGCGGATATGAATGCCGTCTTCCTCAAGCACCTTGACGAGTTTTTCCAGAATCAGCGGTTTCAGACGGTCGATACCGAGCGCCAGGGATTCAACGACCAGCACATCGGAAAATTTGTCGATCACGATGCCCGGAAGGAAATCTGCTTCGCCGAAAATCAGGCGGCAGCTGCTGGTATCAACTGTCTGACGGCGGTATTCCCAGGCATTGCGGACGCGCATTTCGATAAAAGCATCGTCGATGACAGTATCCTTTTTGCGGGAAAGCATCCGCACGGTAAGCTTGGAGCGGGTGTTGATAAAACCACATCCGAGCGGATAACCGTCAAAATCTTCGACACGAAGGATATCGCCATTTTCAAATTCGCCCTCAATTCGTTCAATTTCATTATCATAGATCCACATACCGCCGGCTTTCAGGGAACGAGCCTCGCCTTTGCGGATATGGACAACTGCCTGTGTATTCATCATGGATGTAACAGTCCTTTCATATAAAATGTAAAATTCGTTTCTTTCATTAAGTATACAAGAGGAGAGAAGGACTGACAAGTGAAAACCGAGAGATGTTTTTGACTTCACAGATTTATGATTTTATTTTCACAATTACATCACAAATAACTGATAGACTATCTCATGTAAACAGAGAGAGGGCAGAAAGCCTGAGACAGAATATAAGAGTATGAACAATCCGCTGCGGGAAGGTTCGCAAAATGGACAGTACGCAGCTGTGATTCCTGAGAACAGGAGGTATGAATATATGTATGACGAGAATGAAAGAAATGAGAGACACGATCAGGATGTAGATTATACGGAGGGCGCTTATTCGGACAGCGCTTATGAGGAAAAGAATAACGATACTGCTAAAAAAGAAGAAACTTCCGATTATGGCGGTTATCATGATTCCCGTTACCGGGGCAGTCTCGATGGAGAACCGGAGGCAGCAGCCGGAGCAGATCCGAAAGAGAATGCAGAGAAGCAGCCGGAACGCAGCTATATTCCGGAAGAACGGAGTGGCCGGGGACATGGCTCTAAGAATACTGGTAAGAAAATTGCGGCACTTGTGATGTCGGGCATTCTGTTTGGCTGTGTGGCAGGCGGAACCATGGTTGGCGTGAATGCACTTTCAAACCGGCTTCTTCCGGGTGAGGCTACACAGGAAACGATCGGTCAGGTTTCCCAGGAGACACAGGCAGATGCGGGCACTAAAACGCAGGCCTCCATTGGCAACGATGTTTCTTCGATTGTAGAGAAAGCGATGCCGTCCGTTGTAGCGATCAACAACAAGATGATTTATACACAGGACAACTGGCTGTTTGGTCAGCAGCAGTACGAGGTGCCGAGCAGCGGTTCAGGAATCATTGCCGGACAGAATGACACGGAACTTCTGATTATTACCAATAACCATGTCGTTGAAGATTCCGAGGAACTTTCGGTTACCTTTATTGATAACCAGAGCGTTAAGGCAGCGGTCAAAGGTACTGATTCCGATTCGGATCTGGCAGTCATTGCCGTACAGCTTTCGGATATACCGGAAGAAACGAGAAAACAGATTAAGGCAGCCGATCTGGGCGATTCTGATTCCCTGAAGCTGGGACAGGGTGTTGTGGCAATCGGTAACGCACTGGGACAGGGGCAGTCGGTTACCGTCGGTTATGTCAGCGCTTTAAATAAAAAGCTAACCATCAACGACGTAGAGCGGACACTTCTGCAGGTCGATGCGGCGATCAACCCAGGCAACAGCGGCGGCGCACTTTTAAATATGAACGGTGAAGTTATCGGCATCAATGCGGCGAAGTATTCGGACACCAGTGTTGAGGGCATCGGCTATGCGATCCCGATTTCACAGGCAAAGGATATTATCAGCGACCTGATGACGAAGACGACGAAGGTAGCTGTCGATGAGAATGAGCAGGGATATCTGGGAATCCAGCTTCAGAATATCGACAGCCAGATGGCGCAGGCGTATGGCATGCCGGAAGGTATCTATGTATACAAGATTGTTGCGGGCGGCGCGGCATCCAAGTCGGATCTGCGGGAGCGTGATATTATCACCAAGTTTGACGGTGAAAAGGTAAAGAATGGTGATGATCTCAAGAAACTGCTGACTTACTATAAGGCAGGTTCCACCGTTACCATGACGGTACAGAGTCTGGAAAATGGCAAATATGTCGAGAGAAACGTACAGATTACACTGGGCTCCAAGAGCGATATGCCGCAGAGCCAGGATAGCCAGAACGAGAGTCGGAGTGAATCACAGGCAAGTCCGCAGAGAAAACTGGGAAGATAGAAAATATCCCATCAGCGAAGTGGGCTGGAATGGATATTTGCCCGTAACGGTGAAGATACGGAACTGTTGCGAAGCGGAAATGAATAAAATCAGGAAGATATAGAAAAGAAGGCAGGTGAACCGCCGGTAGATCCTCTTGTAATCAGAGAGGGCGGTGATTCATCTGTCTTTTTGTTTCATAGGAAATTTTTTATTTTAAAAACGAAATGACGGCTGCTGTTATGATTTACGTTTTTCACAAGCTATGATAAAATGAAAAGGTGCTTTTAGATTGGAGGAAATATAAAAATATGAGTGATAACCAGAATATAGATACGACAACCAATATAAACGAAACAGATACAAATAAAACCAGTACAGATCATTCGGATGATTACGAGAAAATCTGCTACGTCTGCCGCCGCCCGGAGAGCAAGGCGGGAGAGATGATCACGATGCCGGGCGGGATGAATTTCTGCCATGAGTGTATGCAGAAAGCATTTGACTCGATTTCCAAGTCGGGCATGGACTTTTCCAAGCTTCAAAATATGCCGTTTATGAACATGAATCTCAATGATTTTGCGGGCATGCAGGTGCCGAATACAGAGATTCCAGAGAAAAATAAGCTCAAGAAAAAGAGCAAGGCAAAAGACGCGGAGAAATTTCTGACGATGAAGGATGTTCCGGCACCGCACCAGATCAAGGCGAAGCTGGATGCGTATGTGATCGGGCAGGAGCGGGCGAAACGGGCAGTTTCAGTGGCAGTCTACAACCATTATAAGCGCGTGATTCTCCGGCAGCAGGACGAGCTTCGGGCAAATGAAAATACGGAAGAAAAGGCGGAAAACGCGGCGGCACAGGGAATGCAGATGCAGGGCGGCGAGCCGGAGATTGAGAAATCCAACATCCTGATGCTGGGACCGACCGGAAGCGGAAAAACGTACCTGGTCAAGACGCTGGCGAAGCTTTTGGATGTGCCGCTGGCGATCGCGGATGCGACGGCGCTCACGGAAGCTGGATATATCGGAGATGATATAGAAAGCGTAGTCTCCAAGCTTCTGGCAGCGGCTGGAAATGATGTGGAGAAAGCTGAGCAAGGCATCATTTTCATCGATGAGATCGATAAAATTGCGAAAAAGAAAAATACGATGAGCCGCGATGTCAGCGGTGAGTCGGTACAGCAGGAGCTTTTAAAACTTCTGGAAGGCAGCCAGGTAGAGGTGCCGGTCGGCTCAAACCAGAAGAATGCGCTCACGCCGATGGCGACTGTGGATACGAACAACATCCTGTTTATCTGTGGCGGCGCGTTTCCGGGATTGGATGATATCATCAAGGAGCGCCTGAAAAAGCGTTCCACGATGGGCTTCAACTCCCATTTGAAGGATGAATTTGACAATGATCCGGATATTTTGAGCCAGGTGACAACGGAAGATCTGCGGAATTTTGGCATGATTCCGGAGTTTCTCGGACGTCTGCCGGTGCTTGTGAGCCTGCAGGGGCTGACAAAGGAATTGCTGATGCGGATTCTGAAAGAACCGAAAAATGCGATCCTCAAGCAGTATGAGCGCCTGCTGGCGCTGGATGAGGTCAAACTGGTGTTTGAGGACGATGCACTGGAGTGGATCGCCGAGCGGGCGCTGGAAAAAGATACGGGTGCCCGTGCGCTGCGTGCAATTTTAGAGGATTTTATGATGGATATCATGTATGAGATCCCGAAAGATCCGAATATCGGATCCGTTGTGATCACGCGCCCGTATCTGGAGAAGAAGGGCGGTCCGCGGATAGAGATGCGGGGGTAATAGCTTTTCAGGAGCATGATCGGTGAACGGTGTCATGGATGTGGTGAAAGTTATCGATGTAAGGATCTGGAAAAGCAATTTGTGTGTGAAGAGAAAACAGCAGAAGTTAATTAACTTCTCATGGATAAAAAAGAGTTATATAGGTTTAACGTCCCATACCCCCACTCCCGGCTGGGATATTCGATGGAATTTCGGCGGTCAGCCCCGCGGATCAGAAACGCTTGGCAATCGAGGTGTTGATCCGCGGGGCTGATGGCGTATAGGCAGACCAGGAGAGCAGGATCGCGGCGGCTCCGGCGGTCATGGCGGCGGCAAATGAGGTTCCGGTTACCTCCTGATAATCGGGAAGCGGGAGCCGGACGCCGGGGGCGGCAAGGTCGGGCTTGATAGCTCCGGTGCGGGTAAATCCGCGGCTGGAATGCAGATAGATCCCGCCCGTCTGGTGGCTGTAGGCGGCGGTGGTGATGATGGCTGCTGTATTGCCCGGATCGGTGATGGTTGTGTCCGGATCCGGGCGCAGAAAGAAGGTTTCATCCGAGATAAAGCCGTGCACCGGCAGCCACATATGATATTCACCCTGAATCGAGAGCGTGTGGTAGACGCGGATTTTCCAGATTCCGGCGGCGGGGGCATCAAAGCGCATCAGGATCAGTTCGCTTCCGGTCGCCAGCTCGGAGCTGGTATAGTTGAGGTGAATGGTCGTTCCTTCCAGAAGAAAGGGAATCCGGCGTTCTTCGTCGCCGGAGAGCCGGATGCGTCCCGTTTCGTCGCCGGAGGGGGATAAAAATCCGACACTGTAAAGCTCCGATTCACGCGCCCACAGTTCCAGCGTAAATCCCCGTTCGCCGGGACCGACCCGCAGTTCCACATCCTCATAGGAGGTGGAAGCAGGAAATACACTGCGAAAATGGTGCCCGCGCCCGGTTTCATTGCCTCCGGCGGCGACCAGAATCTGCCCGCTGGCGCGCGACAGGCTGTTCAGATATAGACCAAGCGGCGAAGTGCCGCTGTGGCTTCCGGTATTGGTGCCAAGACCCAGCAGGATCACAAGGGGCTTTTTCTCCTGCCTGGCAATATAAAGAAGAAACTTGATTCCGAGCATGATGTCGTCCTCCTGAAAGGCGATGGCATCCTCGCGGATCAGAAAAAAATCGCGAAGATAGGTTCTGGCTGGTTTCAAGCGTACAACGACCAGTTCCGATTCCGGCGCCGCCCCGGAGAAAAAAGCATCGGCATCTTCGGAACCGGCGGCGACCAGCGCCATCTGCGTGCCGTGGCGGAGAGGATCCGAGGTGGGGACGATGGAATGCGGATCTTCCGAGCGCAGCGCCTCGTTGATGTGGGAACGCTGGTAGACACTTCCGTAGTGCAGCGCATCGATCGGATCCGGCGTGCTAAGCCCCGTGCCCGGAACCGTCTGATCCCAGATGGCGGCGATGCGCGTGCTTCCATCCGGATCGCGTAACAAGGGATTTGTATAATCGATCCCCGTATCCACAATCCCAATCAGCGTCCCGCGCCCCTTGTTTCCCAGGAAGGGCTGTTCTGCCGTTCGGGAAATTCCTGCGCTGTCCAGGCTGGATGTATCTAATATGGTATAAAGATTCGGGATCGAGTCATAGCCATACTGCTGGACTGAGAGCGGCAGCGCCTCCGCCAGAGACCGGTGCCAGATCACATACTCATGATTGACAAAATCATAGCAGCCGGAATCATTTTCCAAAATCTGGTTATAGGTAAAAGGAAAAAAACGTTCGATAAAATCGGCGGTTTGGTTGTCTGGAAGAGAAGAGCAATTCATAGCGTTTTCCATAGAGATTTTTTAGAATTTAAGATAAGATATGCGGTAAAATACGAAAGCTTCCCTATACTCTGTCGGAAAAACTTGTTATAATAAATATAAGTTAGATAATGACATTTATATGAGGAGGTGCCCTTATGAAAAAATACCTGTATATGATAGCTGCCCTGTTCGGCATCGATTATTTCTGCAAGGAAAACATAGAAGCCCAGAAACCGGAAGATTTTCCGCGCGACATGGAAAAAAGCCATGGAAAGATCCGCCTGTACCGCAATCACAACGACGGTTTCTGTTTTGGAGTAAAAAAAGAAAAGAAAGAACTGGTCCGCATGGTGCCGGTTGTCTTTACCTCGGCGGCAGCGGGCATTCTGACATGGTTATTGTGCCGGGACGAAGGCAGAAAAGCCGATCGGATCGGTTTTGCCCTCATCACGGCGGGTGGTTTAAGTAACCTGTATGACCGCCTCAAACGCGGTTATGTGGTAGATTATTTCAGCATCCGGTGTAAATACCTGGAAAAGGTCGTCTTTAATCTGGGAGACTTTTTTATCTTCGCAGGAAGCGCCCTGATCGCAGCCTCCGATCTGCTGGGAGCCGTCCGTGATCTTAGTTCTCCGGCAGAGGCTCACATAAAAGCGCTCCGACTGCCGTGGCGAAAGACGGATGAGGCGGAATGATATAGTCGATTCCAAAGACATCGTGCATCTGATTGAAAATGTCAAAGGTCTTTGCAGCAGGTGCAAGGCTGGCGAGAGAACCGGTCAGGACGACATTCCGGGTGGTGTCCTGGCTGAGAGCCAGGGACGCCATCACACCCACATTTTCATAAATCATATTGAAAAGAGCGGCAGCCAGGTCAGCATCCGAGGCGCCGCTTTTGATTCGCCCAAAATTGGCAGCGGTTAAGTCGGCGGCAAGTCCCGGGACATCTTCCTCCTGCACGTCGGCGATGCGGAGATCTGCCATGGCCTTATTGCCGCGCAGCGCCATCTCTGAGAGGGCAAAAATGTCGGTGACGCCGAGAAAACGCTCCGCCATGCCGGCAAGTGTCCCACCGCCGACGCCGCTTCCGCCCAGATGACGGAAGCCGTTTGTCCTGGAAGCGCGGATAAAGGCAGAGCCGGTTCCAAGGCTGACCACCAGCGCTTCGTCAAGCCCGGACAGGTATAGGCCGCCGTGTCCGATGGCATCCAGCTCCAGGGCATGGATGGTCGGGATGCCGAAGATATTTTCATGGAAATACGTCGAACCGAGCCCGGTCAGGACGATTTTTTCAACATCGTCAAACGAAGCGCCCTGCTGATCCAGGAAACGCCCGAGAACACCGTAAGCCGAGGTGCGCGGGTCATCCGCGTGAACCTGAAGCGTACCAAGCAGAGTGCCATGCTCATCCAGCGCCGCCGCCTTGGTGCTGAAACTGCCGATGTCGATTCCGAGGGATAAATTCATTTGCTTATCTCCTTTATGATATAAAAATAGGATATGGCTGCCAGGGCAGTCGTTCCGTATCTTTTATGACTGTAAGAATTGGATTGTTTTTATAAACATTATAGGGTAAAGTAAAATAAAGTGCAATGGAAGAATGTGGTCCGAATGTTCTTAAAATGATATTTCAAATGGATAACATAAAGATTTATATGTCACGCCCAAGCTTTGTTGAGATTCCGGCAGAGACTGAAATATGCTTTAATGATAAGGAAATAGTGACCGAAAATACGGGATATCAGGCATGGTGGAGCAGAGAGTATGAGGTCCATGTTTAATAAGGAGTTCTTTAAGTGTTCCCAGTTTACGCACATTAACAGATGTACTTTTTCCCTCGTTATTAATATAGCTTTTTGCAATATAAAAAGACTCCGAATTTTTTTGACACAAAAAAAAGCAGGTTCTATGCGGCCTGCAAGGTATTTTTCTATTATTCAACGGTCAAACTCCCGGAGATGGCAGAAGTATGGAAATGCAGGTCTGTCTTTATTGACAGAACCTATGAAATACGGTAGAATCAACCTTAAAAAAGAGTAATCCCCTACATGGGAGATAGGAGTTGAGTTTTTTGAGTTCTGGTGATGGGATACAGCTATTGATTTTGGTACTGCTGCTTTTGATGTCGGCTTTCTTTTCTTCTACGGAGACGGCGCTGACGACGGTCAACAAGATCCGGGTGCGGACGCTGGCGGAGAATGGCGATAAGCAGGCAGAGTATGTATTAAAGATCATAGAGGATCCGAGCAAAATGCTGAGTGCGATTCTGATCGGCAACAATGTGGTAAACCTGTATGCGTCTTCTCTTGCGACGGTTCTTGCCACCCACATCTGGGGCAACAAGATCGTAGGGATTGCGACGGGCATTCTGACGCTTTTGATCTTGATCTTCGGCGAGATCACGCCGAAGACGGTGGCGACGATACAGGCTGAGCGGATTGCATTTCGGTTCGCCAAAATCATTTATTATATCATGACGGTGCTGACACCGGTCATTTTTGTGGTCAACCAGCTCTCGTTTTTAGTGTTGAAGCTGCTTCGCGTGGATGTGAAGGCAAAGGGTGAGTCCATCACGGAGGATGAGCTGCGGACGATCGTGGAGGTCAGCCACGAAGAGGGCGTCATCGAGTCCGAAGAGAAGAAGATGATCAACAATGTGTTTGATTTCGGGGACGCCGTGGCGCGCGATGTCATGCTTCCGAAGGTCAACATGACGTTTGTGGACGTGGATGCGACGTATGACGAGCTGATGGAGGTATTCCGTAGTGAGAAATACACGCGTTACCCGGTCTATGAGGAGACGACGGACAATGTCATCGGTGTTCTGAACATCAAGGATATTTTCTTAAAAGGCGGGGAAGAGGGCTTTTCTGTCCGGAAATATCTGCGGAAACCTCTCTATACATATGAGTTTAAGAAGGTTGCTGAGCTGATGCGCGAGATGCGGAAAGCAGCGATCAGCATCGTGATCGTGCTCGACGAGTATGGTTCGACGGTCGGTCTTATCACGCTGGAAGATATGCTGGAAGAGATTGTCGGAGATATCCGGGACGAGTATGATGGAGATGAGGAAAAGTCCATACAGCGCATCGCCCCGCGGGAATACATGGTAGACGGTTCGGTTAAACTTGACGATCTGGATGAACGCCTGAATCTGGAACTCCAGTCAGACGAGTATGATTCCATCGGCGGACTGGTGATCGGACTTTTGAACCATCTTCCACAGGAAAAAGAAGAGGTTGTGGTGGAAAACGTCCGCCTTGTCGTCGAATGTGTGGATAAGAACCGGATCGATAAGATTCATCTGTACCTGTTAAGCCCGTCGGAGGCGGCGTTAGCTAAACATACCGCCGATGGTGCCGCTTCCGGCGCAGAGGGCGAAGGAAAGCAGCAGGGATGAGGCAGTCTCCTCGATGGACTGTCGGAACGTAAAAGACAGGGCTAGAAAAATAAGAAAATAAAGGGCGCCGGCGCAGAATCCCCAGAGGAACCGGCGCCTTTTCGCTTTCTTCCCGGCGACGAGTCCTGCCAGAAAACAGGCGAGAATGTAGATGCCGCGCACTCCTAGCGTGATTTCCTTTTCACCCCACTGAAAACGGTACATCCCAAACGCGAGCAGAAGCAGAAAGATAGCAGTTGCCGCGTAGGAGAAGAGGGCAGAACGGAGCAGAATCTGGATAGCTGATTTTTCCATGATAAAATACCTGTGTGCATTCTTGTTCTATCCATATGAACCAAGGAGGACAAATATGCCGCCACAAATTGAAATACTTGCACAAGCGGGCAACATATGATATAATCTGTAGGATTTTATATACTAAAAAATGAAGGAGGACATAGAGATGAAACACGTAAAGACACTGAGCGCAAGCACACTGAAGAACAGCATGAAGAAAGGCGGCTGCGGCGAGTGCCAGACATCCTGCCAGTCTGCATGTAAGACATCCTGTACTGTAGGTAACCAGAGCTGCGAGAACCAGAACCGCTAATAGGCAGTACAAAACAAATGAGGCGTTTTCTGATAAATCAGAGCTTTTCATGAGTGGGAGAGCTGGAGTCTGAGAAAACGCAGAGTTGACACAGGGAGGCAGACAAGACGGAGCGCGGTCCGAGGAGAGGACTGCATATGTTCCGGGTTGTCTGCCTGCCTATGTCTTATAGAAGGAGAAAGACAGTGATTCATCAGTATATAAATAATGGATATTATATCGTACTGGATGTCAACAGTGGCTCCGTCCATTCGGTCGATCCGCTTCTGTACGATGTGATTTCCTTTTTATCGGAGCGGATTCCGGACAGCGAGAAGCCGTTTCAGATTGCCCAGTCCCTGAAAGACGAGACGGCGGCAGCATTAAAAGAGAAATACAGCCAGGAAGAGATCAGAGAGGCGTTTGAGGACATTCAGGAGCTCATCGATCAGGAAGAACTCTTTACCGCTGACATTTACAAAACTTCGTTATGGATTTCAAGAAGCGCCAGACGGTTGTCAAGGCACTCTGCCTGCATATCGCGCATGACTGCAACCTTGCCTGTCAGTACTGCTTTGCAGAAGAGGGCGAGTATCATGGACGCAGAGCGCTGATGACCTTTGAGGTCGGCAAGAAAGCGCTGGATTTCCTGATTGCCAATTCTGGAAACCGCCGGAACCTGGAAGTCGATTTCTTCGGCGGCGAGCCGCTGATGAACTGGCAGGTGGTTAAACAGTTAGTCGAGTACGGACGTTCCCAGGAAGAGGCGCACAACAAGAAATTCCGTTTCACACTGACCACCAACGGCGTTCTGTTAAACGATGAAATTATGGAATTCTGCAACCGCGAGATGTCAAACGTCGTGCTCAGTCTGGATGGACGAAAAGAGGTCAACGACAAGATGCGCCCATTCCGCAACGGAACCGGAAGCTACGACCTGATCGTGCCGAAGTTCCAGAAATTTGCAGAGAAGCGCGGAGACCGCGATTATTTCGTGCGTGGTACCTTCACACACAACAACCTGGATTTTGGCAAAGATGTTCTGCATTTTGCCGATCTTGGATTCAAGAAAATGTCGGTTGAGCCGGTCGTAGCACCGGATGAAGAGCCCTACGCGATCAAAGAGGCGGATCTTCCGCAGATTCTCGAGGAATATGACCGTCTGGCAGCAGAGTATGTCAAGAGACACAAAGAGGGACGCGGCTTCACGTTCTTCCACTTTATGCTCGATCTGACACAGGGACCGTGCGTGGCAAAACGTCTGTCCGGATGCGGTTCAGGAACTGAGTATCTGGCAGTTACCCCGTGGGGCGACCTCTATCCGTGCCATCAGTTTGTAGGAAACGAAGATTTCCTGCTCGGCAACGTGGATACGGGCGTGACCAACACGGCAGTCCGCGACGAGTTCAAGCTCTGCAATGTCTATGCGAAAGACAAATGTCGGGATTGCTTTGCCAGATTTTACTGCAGCGGCGGCTGTGCGGCCAATTCCTACAACTTCCACGGTTCCATCACGGATGCGTATGATATCGGGTGTGAGATGCAGAAAAAACGTATCGAATGCGCGATCATGATAAAAGCTGCTCTTGCAGACGGCTCTGACGAGTAGAGAACAAGGAGAGAGAGGAATGAAGAACAAAAAAGGAAAAAGCTTCCTGGGGATGCTGCTCCTTCTGATTGCCATCGGCGTATTCGGCTATTTCGGCTATTCGACGATGAATCAGATCAAGCTGGGTCTTGACCTGGCTGGCGGTGTCAGCATTACCTATCAGGCGAAAGAAGAAAATCCGTCTTCCGAGGATATGGCGGATACGATCTACAAGCTCCAGCAGCGTGTACAGAATTACAGTACCGAGGCGGAGGTTTACCAGGAGGGTAATAACCGTATCAACGTAGATATTCCGGGTGTATCGGATGCCAACGCGATTCTGGAAGAGTTAGGAAAACCGGGTTCCCTGATTTTCGTGGACTCTGAAGGAAATCAGATCCTCGATGGTAAACAGGTTGCCAGCGCGAAAGCCGGCATGACCGAGGATAAGGCGACCGGTTCCAAGGCGTATGTCGTTTCTCTGACCTTTACCGAGGAAGGTAAACAGGCATTTGCTGAGGCGACCACGAATGGCGTCGGAAAACCAATTTATATCATTTATGATAACCAGATTATTCTGCTCCGACCGTCCGTGAGGCGATCACAGGCGGACAGTGCCAGATCGACGGCATGGCGGATTATGAAGAGGCAAATAATCTTGCGTCCACGATCCGTATCGGTTCCCTGTCCCTGGAGCTGGAAGAGCTGCGTTCCAACGTAGTTGGCGCGAAGCTGGGCCAGGAGGCGATCTCCACCAGCTTAAAGGCAGGTCTGATCGGATTTGCCATTGTCATTGTATTTATGATTGCCGTATATCTGCTTCCGGGTCTGGCTGCATCTCTGGCTCTGTGCCTGTATGTCGGTCTGATCCTGATCCTGTTAGTTGCATTTGAGGTGACTCTGACGCTTCCGGGCGTGGCTGGTATCATCCTGTCGATTGGTATGGCGGTGGATGCGAACGTTATCATTTTCACCCGTATCAAAGAGGAGATCGGTCTGGGAACATCCGTCAAGAATGCGATCAAGGCAGGTTTCGCCAAGGCACTTTCCGCGATCATCGACGGAAACGTAACCACCCTGATTGCGGCAGCGGTTCTGTTCTGGAGAGGTTCCGGTACCGTCAAGGGCTTTGCGGCGACGCTGGCAATCGGTATCGTGCTTTCTATGTTCACGGCGCTGTTTGTAACCAAATTTGCCTGAACTGCTTCTATGAGATGGGCTTTGAGGATGCGAAATTCTACGGATGCCGCAAGGATATGAAGACGCGTCCGTTCCTGAAATTCCGCAAGCTTTACTTTGCTCTGTCGCTCGTGATCATTCTGGCAGGCGTCGGTAGCATGGTTCACAATCAGTCTTCGATGGGTGTGCCGCTCAACTACAGCATGGAGTTCAGAGGCGGTACTTCTACAAACGTTACCTTTAACGAGGATATGTCTCTGGAAGATATTTCCTCCCAGGTGGTTCCGGTGGTAGAAAAGATTACCGGCGAAGCTGGCACACAGACCCAGAAGGTAGCCGGAAGCAACGAGGTTATCATCAAGACACGTACCCTGAACATGGACGAGCGCGAAGAGTTAAACCAGGCGCTGGCGGATCAGTTTGGTGTGGATAAAGAGAAGATCACAGCCGATAGTATCTCCGGTGCAGTCAGCCAGGAGATGAAGCGCGATGCGATTGTGGCGGTTACGATTGCGACGATCTGCATGTTGATCTACATCTGGTTCCGTTTCAGCAATATCACGTTCGCGGCGGGCGCGGTTCTTGCCCTGATGCACGATGTACTGGTTGTCCTGACCTGCTATGCGATGCTGCGCTGGTCGGTTGGTTCGACGTTCATCGCCTGCATGCTGACGATTGTCGGTTACTCAATCAACGCGACGATCGTTATCTTCGACCGTATCCGTGAGAATATGAAGCTTCTGGGCAATAAAGAGTCCGCTGAGACGATCGTCAACACCAGTATCAGCCAGACCCTGACGCGAAGCATCAACACGACGCTGACGACCTTCGTCATGGTCCTGATTCTTTACATCCTGGGTGTATCTTCCATCCGTGAGTTTGCTCTTCCGCTGATGGTAGGTCTGATCTGCGGTACGTATTCGTCCGTATGCCTGTCCGGCTCTGTCTGGTATGTGCTGAATAAAAAGCGCATGGAGAAGAATGCCAAACCGGCTGGCAAGAAGGCAAAGGCAGAGAAGTAAAAAGTATAGGAAAAAAGATGGAATACAAGATTTTATACAAAGATGGCCGCGCAAAACGCGCGGAAATGAAAACGGTCCACGGAACCATCCAGACGCCTGTTTTCATGAATGTCGGCACGGTGGCGGCGATCAAGGGCGCGGTTTCGACCGATGATCTCCGCACGATCGGCACGCAGGTGGAACTTTCCAATACCTACCACCTCCATGTCCGTACCGGCGACAAGCTGATCCGACAGTTTGGCGGTCTGCACAAATTTATGAACTGGGATCGCCCGATCCTCACGGATTCCGGCGGATTTCAGGTGTTTTCCCTGGCGGGACTGCGGAAGATTAAAGAAGAGGGCGTTTATTTTAACTCCCACATCGATGGTCACAAGATTTTCATGGGACCGGAGGAAAGTATGCAGATTCAGTCCAACTTAGGTTCGACGATCGCGATGGCATTTGATGAGTGCCCGCCGAGTCTTGCCGATCGGGACTATGTACAGAAATCAGTGGAGCGCACGACGCGCTGGCTGGCGCGCTGCAAGGATGAGATGGCACGCCTTAATGCACTGCCGGATACGGTCAACCGGGAACAGCTCCTGTTTGGTATCAATCAGGGTGCGATTTACGAGGATATCCGTATCGAACACGCGAAGGAAATCAGCAAAATGAACCTCGATGGCTATGCGGTCGGAGGTCTGGCAGTTGGCGAGAGCATGAGGAAATGTATCGGATTCTGGATGCAGTCGTTCCGCACCTGCCGGAGGACAAGCCGACTTATCTTATGGGCGTTGGAACACCGGCAAACATCCTGGAAGCGGTAGACCGGGGCGTCGATTTCTTTGACTGTGTGTACCCGTCCCGGAATGGACGCCACAGCCATGTATACACGAACCATGGCAAATTAAATCTCCTGAACAGCAAATATGAGCTGGATCCGCGCCCAATCGAGGAAGGCTGCGGCTGCCCGGCATGCCGTTCTTACTCCCGCGCATATATCCGCCACCTGTTTAAGGCGAAGGAAATGCTGGGGATGAGATTATGCGTCTTGCATAATTTGTATTTTTATAATAAAATGATGGAAGAGATTCGCGACGCGATCGAACATCACTGTTATGCTGAGTATAAAGCAAAGAAACTTGCAGGCATGATGGGTGAATCGAACTAAAGGAGGAAATATACCACATGAGCAGCACAAGCGGAATGATCGTTTACCTTGTATTTATCATTGCCATCTTCTATTTTATGGCAATCCGTCCACAGTCCAAGGAAAAGAAAAAACAGGCAGAACTGATGGCAACCGTAGCAGTAGGCGACAGCGTTCTGACATCCAGCGGCTTCTACGGCGTGATTATCGATATGACCGATGATACTGTAATCGTAGAGTTCGGAAGCAACAAGAACTGCCGCATCCCGATGCGTAAGGATGCAATCGTTCAGGTTGAGAAACCGGAAGTCTAAGAAGAACGGTAAGAAAGTGAGAGGATCGCAGCTCCCGATGGGGGCGGCGGTCCTTTTTTTGTGTAACAGGAAATTCCTTGGAATTCCCTATTACACAAAAAGGCACTAACGTGCCAATGATGCGCACTCGCGCGAAGCAGAAACATGTCGCAAGCGACCGCGCTCGGCGCGAGAATGTGCCAAGGCACATTCTTTTTTATTTTACAGATAACCCCAGGTTATAGAATAAATTCCAAATTACTATATGGGGAATACCGGTTTTCCTTCATCAGAAGATTGCAAAATAGGACGGAATCCGATATGATAAAAAGTAACCGTTTGAAACAAGGGAGGTATTTTATTATGAATTGCAATATTACTGTGATTCCGGGCGACGGAATCGGACCGGAGATTGTGAGAGAGGCATGCGGCGTGCTGGACAAGGTAGGCGCCGTCTACGGTCATACATTTAATTATACAAAAATCCTGATGGGCGGCTGTTCCATCGACGAGTACGGCGTACCGCTGACCGATGAGGCACTGGAGACCGCGAAAAAGAGTGATTCCGTCCTGCTCGGTGCAGTCGGTGGCAACGTGGGAAATTCCCGCTGGTACGATGTGGCTCCGAACCTGCGTCCGGAGGCCGGTCTTCTTGCCATCCGTAAAGGTCTGGGACTGTTCGCGAATATCCGCCCGGCATACCTCTACAAAGAGCTGGCAGATGCCTGCCCGTTAAAGAAAGAGATCATCGGCGACGGCTTCGATATGGTTATCATGCGTGAGCTGACCGGCGGTCTGTACTTCGGCGACCGTTACACGAAGGAGATTGATGGCGTGACGACCGCGGTAGATACCCTGACCTACAATGAAAATGAGATCCGCCGGATCGCAATCAAGGCATTAGATATCGCGATGAAGCGCCGCAAGAGCGTTATTAGCGTCGATAAGGCAAACGTACTGGATTCCTCCCGCCTGTGGAGAAAGGTAGTCGAGGAGGTTGCTAAAGATTATCCGGAAGTTACCCTGACCCATATGCTGGTTGATAACTGCGCGATGCAGCTTGTCATGAATCCGGGACAGTTCGACGTGATCCTGACTGAGAACATGTTTGGCGATATCCTTTCTGACGAGGCAAGCATGATTACCGGCTCCATCGGTATGCTGTCTTCAGCCAGCTTAAACGAGGGCAAATTTGGTCTCTACGAGCCGAGCCACGGTTCCGCACCGGACATCGCGGGCAAGGACATCGCAAACCCGATTGCAACTATTCTTTCCGCAGCGATGATGCTCCGCTATTCCTTCGATCTGGATAAGGAAGCAAAATCCGTCGAGGACGCCGTACAGCAGGTACTGACCGAGGGCTACCGTACCGTGGATATTATGGCGGATGGCTGCAAGCAGGTTGGAACGACAGAGATGGGTAAACTGATTTGCGAGAGAATTAAATAGAAGAATTATTGTATATGGCTGCGAAGCCACTGAACAGTTATGATTGCAAAAATTCCATAAATGCGATAAAATCAAAGATAAACGTAAAAACCGCCCCTGCCACCAGGGGCGGAGGTCGTCGAAAGAGATAGAAGGAGACGAAAAGATGAAAAGTGATGCAGTAAGAAAAGGGATGCAGCAGGCACCTCACCGTTCTTTGTTTAATGCACTCGGTATGACGGAAGAGGAGATGAACAAACCTCTCGTCGGTATCGTAAGTTCTTATAATGAGATTGTTCCGGGACACATGAACCTGGATAAGATTGTAAATGCCGTGAAGCTGGGCGTAGCCATGGCTGGCGGCACACCGGTTGTATTTCCGGCGATCGCAGTCTGTGATGGTATCGCCATGGGACATGTCGGCATGAAATATTCTCTGGTTACCCGTGATCTGATCGCAGATTCCACCGAATGTATGGCGCTGGCACATCAGTTCGATGCGCTGGTTATGGTTCCAAACTGTGATAAAAACGTACCGGGACTTCTGATGGCAGCAGCCCGCGTCAATGTACCGACTGTATTTGTCAGCGGCGGTCCGATGTTAGCCGGTCATGTAAAGGGACAGAAGAGAAGTCTTTCCAGCATGTTCGAGGCAGTTGGTTCCTACGCAGCAGGCACCATGACGGAAGAAGATGTGAAAGAATTCGAATGTAAGGTCTGCCCGACCTGCGGTTCCTGTTCCGGTATGTACACCGCCAACAGCATGAACTGCTTAACAGAGGTACTCGGCATGGGCCTTCAGGGCAACGGTACGATCCCGGCAGTTTACTCCGAGCGAATCAAACTGGCAAAACACGCTGGTATGAAGGTTATGGAGATGTATGAGAAAAACATCCGTCCGAGAGATATTATGACAGAAAAGGCATTTTTAAATGCACTGACCGTGGATATGGCACTCGGATGTTCTACCAACAGTATGCTGCATCTTCCGGCGATTGCACATGAGGCAGGCGTAGACCTGAACATGGAGCTGGTCAATGAGATGAGCAAGCGCACCCCGAACCTGTGCCATCTGGCACCGGCAGGTCCGACCTATATGGAGGATCTGAACGAGGCAGGCGGCGTGTATGCGGTTATGAATGAGCTGTCCAAGAAGAACCTTCTGAATCTGGACTGCATGACCGTAACCGGCAAGACCGTTGGCGAGAATATCAAGGGCTGTGTCAACAAGAATCCGGAGGTTATCCGACCGATCGACAATCCGTACAGCCAGACTGGCGGTATTGCGATCCTGAAAGGAAACCTGGCACCGGATACAGGCGTTGTAAAACGTTCTGCCGTTGCACCGGAGATGCTGGTACATCAGGGACCAGCGCGTGTATTTGACTGTGAGGAAGACGCGATTGCAGCGATCAAGGGCGGCAAGATCGTGGCTGGCGATGTTGTTGTCATCCGTTACGAGGGACCGAAGGGCGGTCCGGGCATGCGTGAGATGCTGAACCCGACTTCTGCCATCGCAGGTATGGGACTTGGTTCCAGCGTAGCTTTGATCACAGACGGACGTTTCTCCGGCGCATCCAGAGGTGCATCCATCGGACACGTTTCTCCGGAGGCGGCAGTCGGCGGACCGATCGCGCTGGTTGAGGAAGGCGATATTATTTCCATCGATATCAACAATAACTCCCTGAACGTACTCGTATCCGACGAGGAGCTGGCAGAGAGAAGAAAGAAATGGCAGCCGAGAGAACCGAAGGTTACGACCGGATACCTGGCACGTTACGCAGCGCTTGTAACAAGCGGAAACCGGGGCGCAATCCTGGAGGTTCCGAAGACACAGAAGTAATCATTGCGGGCTTCAGACAGGTGCTTTTGAGACGGAAAGTACTGCTTGATATGCATTTAAAATGGTTTAAGGAAGGAAAGCAGGTTAGACAGATGAAGACATTGACAGGAGCAGAGATTGTCATTGAATGCTTGAAAGAGCAGGGGGTAGACACGGTGTTCGGTTATCCGGGCGGCGCGATCCTCAACATTTATGATGCACTTTATAAACACAAGGATAAAATCACCCATATTTTGACCTCTCATGAACAGGGAGCGTCCCACGCGGCAGACGGCTACGCGAGAGCAACCGGCAAGGTCGGTGTGTGTATGGCGACATCCGGTCCGGGAGCTACGAACCTGGTTACGGGTATTGCAACAGCTAACCTGGATTCCATTCCGATGGTAGCCATCACCTGTAATGTAACGACAGGCCTTCTTGGAAAAGACAGCTTCCAGGAGATCGACATTCTGGGTGTTACCATGCCGATCACGAAATATAATTTTATCGTAAAGGATGTCACGAAGCTGGCAGATGTGATCCGTCGTGCGTTCGTGATTGCTAAGAGTGGCCGTCCGGGTCCGGTTCTGGTGGATATCACCAAGGATGTGACGGCAGCGGCCTGCGAGTACGAGCCGAAGGAACCGCAGCCGATCGAGCGCGAGACAGAGCTGATCCGTGAGGAAGACATGGAAAAGGCGATCGAGATGATCAAGGCGGCGAGAAAACCGTTTATTTTTGTCGGCGGCGGTGCAGTGGCGTCAGATGCTGCCAATGAATTAAGTGCATTTGCACATAAAATTCAGGCACCGGTGGGTGACAGCCTGATGGGTAAAGGTGCATTTGACGGAACCGATGTCCTTTATACCGGTATGATCGGTATGCACGGAACCAAGACATCCAACCTCGGTGTGGCAGAGTGCGATCTGCTGATCGTTGTAGGCGCGCGTTTCAGTGACCGTGTTGTGGGCGATCCGAACCATTTTGCAACCAATGCAAAGATTTTACACATAGATATCGATCCGGCGGAGATCAACAAAAATATCCAGACCGATGCGAGCATTATTGGCGATGTCAAGATTATTCTGCGTAAGTTAAACGCGCGTCTGGATCCGATGAACCATGACGAGTGGCTGAGTCACATTGAGCGTCTGAAAGATATGTACCCGCTCCGCTACAATAAGGAAGTTCTGACCGGTCCGTATATCATGGAAGAGATCTACAAGGTAACCGGCGGCGATGCGATCATCTGTACCGATGTCGGACAGCATCAGATGTGGGCGGCACAGTATTATAAATACAAACGTCCGAGACAGCTTCTGACCTCCGGCGGTCTGGGCACGATGGGCTACGGTCTGGGTGCAGCGATTGGTGCGAAGATGGGCTGTAAGGATAAGACGGTTATCAATATTGCCGGAGACGGCTGTTTCCGTATGAACATGAACGAGATTGCGACGGCAACCCGCTACAACATTCCGGTTATCGAGGTTGTATTTAACAACCATGTTCTGGGTATGGTGCGCCAGTGGCAGACCCTGTTCTATGGAAAACGCTATTCCCAGACGGAGCTTTACGATCAGATGGATTTCGTCAAGGTGGCAGAGGGCATGGGCGCGAAAGCATACCGTATCACGAAGAAAGAGGATGTGGAGCCGGTGCTGCGCGAGGCGATCAGCTTAAATATCCCGGTTATGATCGAGTGCCAGATCGGCAGCGATGACAAGGTATTCCCGATGGTTCCGGCTGGAAAACCGATCGAGGAAGCGTTTGATGAGATTGACTTACGCATCGAATAGTTGTAAAATGGGGGCAATTATCACATTTTTGTGTAAGACAGGAGGAGATTTATTATGAGCAGAGTCTATAACTTTTCGGCAGGTCCGGCAGTACTTCCGGAGGAGGTACTGAGAGAGGCAGCGGCAGAGATGCTGGACTACCAGGCAGCGGCATGTCTGTCATGGAGATGAGCCACCGCTCCAAGGATTTCCAGGCCATCATTGATGATGCAGAGAAGGATCTGCGCGAATTGATGCAGATTCCGGACAATTACAAAGTATTATTCGTACAGGGCGGCGGCAATATGCAGTTCGCCATGGTTCCGATGAACCTGTTCAAAAATAAGGTGGGGGATTACATCATCACCGGACAGTGGGCAAAGAAAGCATATCAGGAGGCAAAGATGTTTGGTACCGCCAACGCGATTGCATCCAGCGCTGACAAGACCTTTTCCTACATCCCGGATTGTTCGGACCTTCCAGTGGATGAGGACGCAGATTACGTGTATATCTGCTTAAATAACACTATTTACGGAACCGTATACCACGAGCTTCCGAACACCAAGGGCAAGACACTGGTAGCAGACATCTCCTCCTGTTTCCTGTCAGAGCCGCTGGATGTGAGTAAGTTTGGTATTCTCTGGGGCGGTGTCCAGAAGAACGTAGGTCCGGCTGGTATGGCGATCGTCATCATCCGCGAGGATCTGATCACTGAGGATGTTCTTCCGGGAACACCAACCATGCTGCGCTACAAAACATACGCAGACAATGACTCTCTGTACAACACACCGCCTACATACACCATCTATATGTGCGGCAAGGTATTTAAATGGCTCAAGAAAATGGGTGGTTTAAGTGCCATGAAGGAGCGCAACGAGAAGAAGGCGAAGATCCTTTACGATTTCCTCGATGAGAGCAAGCTCTTCAAGGGTACCGTTGAGAAAAAGGACCGTTCCCTGATGAACGTACCGTTCGTCACCGGCGATGCAGATCTGGATGCCCTGTTTGTCAAGGAAGCCAAAGAGGCAGGCTTTGTGAACTTAAAAGGTCACCGTACCGTCGGCGGTATGCGTGCTAGCATCTATAATGCAATGCCGATCGAGGGCGTTGAGAAATTAGTTGCTTTCATGCGCGAATTTGAGAAAAAACATACAAATTAGTCAATTTTTAAATTTATGCCATTGCTGCGGCGAAAGGGAGGGGGAATCCGTTCCTTTCTGCTGCAGCAGTGGACTTTTTAAAACAAAAACAGCCCGCGTATGGGAAGATTTGAAATTTTGAAAGAAAAGAGAGTTAAAAAATGAGAAAAATCCATTGCCTGAACCCGATTTCCAAGCTGGGAACCGGTTTACTGACCGAAAATTATGAGATGACTGACAACCTGGCGGAGGCAGAGGGCATTCTGGTCCGCAGTGCTGCTATGCATGATCTAGAACTTCCGAAGGGACTGCGTGCCGTTGCACGTGCCGGAGCGGGCGTCAACAACATTCCGCTTGACAAGTGTGCGGAGGCTGGTGTTGTCGTATTCAATACACCGGGCGCTAATGCAAACGGCGTCAAAGAGCTGGTGCTGGCTGGCATGCTGCTGGGAGCCAGAGACGTAGTCGGCGGCATCGACTGGTGCAAGGAGCAGAAGGACAATGAAAATATTTCCAAAGATATGGAGAAGGCGAAAAAGAAATTTGCCGGTCATGAGATCCGCGGCAAAAAGCTTGGCGTTATCGGACTGGGCGCCATCGGCGCAGAGGTTGCAAACGCAGCTGCAGCGCTTGGCATGGAAGTATACGGCTATGACCCGTTCATTTCTGTCAAAGCAGCGTGGATGCTTTCCAGAGACGTAAAGCACATCACATCTGTTGATACGATCTATCAGGAATGCGATTACATCACCGTTCATGTACCGCTGCTTGACAGCACCCGCCAGATGATCAACAAAGACAGCCTGGGACAGATGAAGGACGGCGTGGTTATCTTAAACTTTGCGCGTGACCTTCTGGTAAATGACGACGATATGGCAGAGGCGCTGGCTTCCGGTCGTGTAAAACGCTATATCACCGATTTCCCGAATGCAAAAGTAATGCAGATGCCGAACGTCATCGCAACCCCACATCTGGGCGCATCCACAGAAGAATCCGAGGATAACTGTGCCGTGATGGCAGTCAAAGAGCTGATGGATTACCTGGACAATGGTAATATCAAGAATTCCGTCAACTTTCCGAATTGCGATATGGGCGTGTGCACAACCGTAGGTCGTCTTGCACTTCTTCATAAGAACGTGCCGAACATGATCGGACAGATTTCCTCGATCCTGGCATCGACTGACATGAACATCGCAAACATGACGAACAAGAGCCGTGATAAATACGCTTATACGCTAGTTGATCTGGAGACCAAGGCAGACGCGGCGACGATTGAGAAGCTGAAAGCTATTCAGGGTATGATGCGCGTGCGCGTGATCAAATAATAAGTTTTATTGAAAACAGCCGGAGAAAGTGCGGTTTTGGGTGCACCTTTTCCGGCTGTATTTTTATGGATTGCAGAATGTTTTTATTGAAGAATCTCTGCATGGCTTTTTAACGTGATAATTATATGTATATATTGGTGAGAAACTGTCAGTGGCGGGTTATATTAAGCGACAGGATTGACTTGGTAAGAAAACTTTGTCATGGGGTGGAAAATTGATCGATACTAGGATCTTTCATTTCATAAACACGCGTCCACTCCTTAGTGCCATCTTTTTTGACAGTTTCGGAGCGGTTTATCGCCAGAAAACGGATCAGTTCATAGCAGTCAATCCAGATTTCGTTGTTTCCTTCTTTCTGGGATTCGTCAAAAATGAGCTGCAATCCGAAATGCAGGTGCGGTTCAGCGATGTTGTTGGTGTTTTCAGTGCTGCTGTAGCCGGTGTGACCGAGATAACCGATCACGTCCCCGGCGGTGACGAGACTGCCCTCTTTCAGGTTTGACTGGTAGGGGTAGTCTTTGCGTAAATGTGCATAATAGTAGTATCGTTTCCCGTCAAAGCTGCGGATGCCGATGCGCCAGCCGCCGTACTGGTTCCAGCCGAGCGCCTCGACGCGCCCGGATTCCACAGCAATCACAGGCGTTCCCGTCTGCCCCATCATATCATGCCCGAGATGCCGTCTCCGGTAACCGTAGCTGCGGGAGACACCGAAATCGTCATAGTGGCTGTAGGGAAAGTTTTTCGCCAGTGGGAGAAACGCTTTCAGACCATATTTGGTAACCCAGACTTTTTCCTCACCGGAGGGAGTCAGGGGGACAGCGTCGGGATCGGAGAGAGTGGGGGCTGGGGTTTCGAGAGAAGTTTGTGTGTTGGATGAGGCTGAAGTTTCTGGTGAAGCTTGACTGGCTGAGTTGATTGTGTCTGTACCAGTTGTGGTTGCTGTTGTGGTTGCTGTTGTTGGTGGTGTCGTTGCGTAGGAAGTATTGGCAGCCGGATCCCCCTCCTGTATCTGCGCGTCCGCCAGTGCAAAAGCCGGTGCTTCCGATTTCGGAATCTCAATTTCATACAGTCCGACCATTCCATCCAGAACCGCGCCGTAAGCCTCACGATAATAGGCAAAAGAGGACATATTTTTCGTCAATTCTTCCACTGTAACGCCATTTTGGAGCTGTTCGGCAGCTTCCGTCATATCGGACGCCTGATAATGCGAAAAATCGCCCCCGTAGCGCGCCCCCAGGTAGGCGAGCAGATCGACCCAGTTCAGATGGAGATCCTGCTGGCAGGTATCAACATCATAGCGGAACGCCTGTGTCATGGCGTCGGCGGTTACATCGAAATCCACCCAGCGGATAAAATGTTCCGACGCATTCCCGACCGTGACCTGATGGCTGTTCGGACGCTGGAAGGACCAGCTGACAAAGAGCGCCGCAATGGCGCAGATTTCCAGTGCAATGATAACAGAACTTCGTTTCAAGACAGATCCCTCCTGTGCGATAGTATTTAAATGCGAAGCCACGGCAAATTCCGTTACTGGGCACGTATGCGTGAACAATAACATTTTTGCAATCTGATAAGATTGTATGAGAGGATGGGAGAAAGTATGAGTCCATCTTTGGAAAAATATGAGAAAAAGCGTTTGAGGCGAGGAAAAAGGATGGGCTGATTCAGGCAAACAGATTATATTAGAGAGAAAAGTGATAGAAAAAATAGAAGAAAACAATAGATGACCTGCAGAGAGATAAAAAAGAGAGTAAATCATATATACAAGGAGGTACATGAAATGGAAAAGAAGGAAGAAAAGAAAAAGCCGTCCGGCTCATTCTCAGAAGTCTGGGACAAGCGCGGACAGGAGACGGATGCAGCCAATGATTTCCGGAAGAAAATCGAGATGGAGATTACCGAGGCACGCCCGGGCTATGCAGTTGGAGAGATTGTATTGAAACCGTGGCATATGAATATCTTAGGTATCGTGCACGGCGGCGTCCTGTATTCACTGGCGGATACCGTGGGTGGCACCGCAGCGATGACCGGGCGCGACTACGCAGTCCCGACTGTGGATGGCACGATCCATTATCTGAAAGCTGGAAAAAACACATCCAAAATCATCGCCCGGGCGCAGGAAATACAGAATGGTTATGCATTTTCGGTGTGCGAATGCAAGATTTATGATGATAAGGAGACGCTGCTGGCATCGGCGACGATGACGTATTATCATTTGAGGAAGAGGTAGAGCTGCAAGATACAATCACAGCTCTATCACACTCCCATCCTCCGGTATCAGCAAATCCCCATGATAATAGGCTTCCCCTTCAGCGCGGTACAAAGCAGTGCGTTCTGGATAAGTCTTGTCTTCAGTGTGCCACAGAATCAAATGCCGCGCACCGAGGCGTTCGGCGAGTTCGCAGGCATCTTTGACGGTGCTGTGGTGTTTTTCATAAGGGGAGAAGATTTTCCGGTCGCGGTAGAGGCAGAAGGCTTCGTGGAAAAGCCAGTCGGCGCCTTTGGCAAATTCTTCGCAGAGCGGGTTCAGCGGTTCGTCGCCCGGGCAGCAGACGATCTTGCCGCCCGGCAGCACAGCGCGGAAGCCGAACTGGCGCGCCTTGGTCGAATGAATGTCAAAGAAGGTGACCTCCATATCGAGAATCTGCCGGGTTTCGCGGTCAGAAATCGGGATGAGCTGGATCGGATCGCCGATCAGGTCGCAGAATTTCTTCTGGAGTGTCAGGCGGCAGAAGGTCTGAATCGTGTCGATCAGGCCGTCGTGGCAGTAAATATGAAAAATTCCCTCATAATTTCCCTTTTTGATGGCAGTGCCAATCATCCGGATCATCCAGATCACGCCGAGAATGTGGTCGGTGTGTTCGTGTGTCACGAAGAGATGATGGATGCGGTTTAATGGAACCTGCATTTCTTCCAGAATCCGCAGGATGCCATTGCCGCCGCCGGCGTCTGTCATGAAATATTCCTCGCCGGAGCGGATGGCGAAGCAGGTATTATAATAACGTGTCATCGTGGCGTTGCCGGTGCCAAACACGTAGAGAGTGTGTGGTTCTGTCATGAATGTTCCTCCTGTATTTATGTATGGAAAAAAATGTTTCTGTTCACGGGTAGGCACTTTAGGAACTGAAAGTGCCGAAAATATATTTTGACCCTGATCTGAATCTATGCTACTATAAATCTATCAAAAAGGCAAATGCAATGTAGATAATGTGCCGTTTACCCAAAGCGAGCGCGACGATAACGAGTCACGACAATATCCGGGCAGACAGCGCAGTTTGGGAGCTGATAACATGAGGGATTTAGCATATTTGAAGCTGCTTTCGCGGGAGTATCCGAATATCCGGGCGGCGGCGAGTGATATTATTAATTTACAGGCAATCTGTGGACTTCCGAAGGGCACGGAATATTTTTTCAGTGACCTGCACGGTGAGCATGAGGCGTTTATTTATCTGCTCCGCAGTTCGTCGGGTATCATCCGGGAGAAGATCCGCGAGACATTTGGACATATTATTTCGGAGGAGGACGAGGTGCGGCTGGCGAACCTTATCTATTATCCGGAAAAAATGATCAATCAGATCAAACAGGCGAACGAATACACGGAGGACTGGCAGAAGACGGCGGTGTACCGTCTGGTGCAGATCTGCCGGGAGGTTTCGTCGAAATACACCCGTTCCAAGGTGAGAAAAAAGATGCCGAAGGAATTTTCGGGTGTGATCGATGAGCTTTTATATGTCGATAATACCGATGACAATAAGACGGAGTATTACAGCGAACTCATCAATACCCTGATTGGCGTCCGGGTGGCGGACAGCTTTATTGTCGTGATCTGCAGCCTGATCCGGAGTCTGACGATCGATAATCTTCATATATTGGGCGATATATTTGACCGTGGTCCGAGACCAGATATCATTCTGGAGGAACTGATGCATTTCCATGATGTGGATATCCAATGGGGCAATCATGATATTTCGTGGATGGGCGCGGCGACGGGCAACCGGGCGTGTATCTGCAATGTTTTGCGTATGGCGCTCGGTTACAATGGATTTGATGTATTGGAGGACGGCTACGGAATTAACCTGCGCCCGCTGTCGATGTTTGCGGAGCGCGTGTACCGGGACGATCCGTGTACCTGTTTTCTGCCGCAGATTCTTGACAAAAATATTTACGACGCAGTGGATCCGAAGCTGGCGGCGAAGATGCACAAGGCGATCGCGGTGTTACAGTATAAGGAAGAGGGGCAGATCATCAAGCGCCATCCGGAGTACGGGATGGAAGAGCGGATACTTCTGTCAGCGATTCGTTATGACCGCGGCACGGTCACGATCGATGGAAAAGAGTATCCGATGCGCGACATGAATTTCCCGACGGTGGATCCGGCGGATCCGCTGCGGCTGACGGACGAAGAGGAAGAGCTGCTTCACACGCTGGAGCTGTCGTTCCGCCACAATGCGCGGCTGCATGAGCATGTCCGTTTCCTATATTCCAACGGAAGCATGTATAAATGCTGCAATTCCAACCTGCTCTATCACGGCTGTATCCCGATGACGGAGAATCGGGAATTTGACGGTCTGATGGTGGGCGGCAAGATGTACCGCGGCAAGGAATTGATGGATTTTATTGACACACAGGTTAAAAATGCCTATTTTCTTCCAGAGGACGCGCCGGAGAAGGAGGCGTGCCGCGATTTTATGTGGTATCTGTGGAATGGTGCGAAATCGCCGGTATTTGGAAAGGACAAAAACCGCAGCTTTGAGCATTATTTCATCGAGGATCCGGAAGTGATGAGAGAGACGATGAATCCGTATTACCAGCTCAGTGAGGAAGAAGAGACCTGCGATATGATTTTGAAGGAATTTGGACTTCCGACGAAGGGCTCGCATATCATCAACGGGCATATGCCGGTGAAGATTAAGAGTGGAGAGACACCGATCCGGGCTGGCGGCAAGCTCTTCATCATTGACGGCGGGCTGTCGAAAGCCTACCAGGAGCGGACGGGAATCGCCGGATATACGTTGATTTTCAATTCGCACCATCTCGCGCTTGCGGAACACAAGCCATTTGACCCGGAGCGCGAGCGGACGCCGAAGGTATATATTGTGGAGAAAATGCAGAAGCGCATCACAGTGGCGGATACCGACGAGGGCAAGGAGCTGGCGGGCCGCATCGAGGATCTGAAAGAGCTCTTGAAAGCGTACCGGAGCGGACTTTTGAAAGAGCGCGTGCGCTGAGGCAGTTGAAAGGGACGGGAACTGGAAGCTTGTTTCTTTCGGCTGGGTGAAACGGAAGAAACGGGACGGTTTGAGGAATAAGGAGACAAGATGAGAAAGACAGAGTTTTTACAGGAGCTTCGGGAGGCGCTGGACGGCGAGGTTTCGGCTTCAGTCATCCAGAGCAACATAAGCTATTACGATCAGTATATCAGCCAGGAGGCGGCGAAAGGGCGCAGGGAGGAAGAAGTGATCGAGGAGATCGGCAGTCCACGCCTGATTGCGAAAACCATTATCGACAGCAGCGAGGGCGCCGGGGAGACCGGCCAGGGCGGTTCGTACACTTCGGGAGACGCTGCCGGGAGCGGGCGCACAGCGTCCTCCTACAACGGCGGTTTTTCGGAGCGGGACGACAGCGGTCTGCCGCCGAACTTCCATTACATCGATTTGAACAAATGGTACTGGAAGGTAATTGTCAGCGTGGTGGTTATCGCGATCTTATTTGTGCTGTTTGCACTGGTCGGAGGTATTTTCACCATCCTGATTCATCTGGCGGGACCGATTCTTCTGATTTGGCTGATCTATACATTTATTAAGAATATTTGGAAATAGAAAAGAACCCCTGTCGCCGGCTGTGAGGGATGACCGGAGCGGGGGTTCTTTTCTTGTTTTCTCGCAAACATATGGAGGTTTATTGAGTTGAAAAATGTTGTATTATGGAACATTTCAGAGGGAGTTTCCATAATACAAAAAAAGCACTTGTCATGCCGTCTTTGGCAAACAAATGCTTTTTAGCTGGGCTACAAGGATTCGAACCTTGAAAATGACGGAGTCAGAGTCCGTTGCCTTACCATTTGGCGATAGCCCAATGAATTGAACGATTTATATTATACTGTAAGGAAACAGATTCGTCAACTACTTTTTTCGCTTTTTTGATAATTTTTTTTGTTTGGGCGGCTGCTGTGGCAGAAACCGCGCCATGCGTCCGGCAAATTCTGCAATATTCTGGGTCTGTAAGTAGACAACGTGGTTCGAATCGGATATAATGAGTTTCATGACAGAATGTTAAGGCAATATAGGACGAAACGGCAGATGGCGGATGCGCTAAGATGGTGCGGGGAGCCGGAAGCCGGAAAGGAAAAGAGAGCGATATGTATACATTTGACAGCCGGGTCCGGTACAGTGAGACGGATGAAGAGGGAAATCTTTCTGTAGTGGGAATCATGAATTATCTTCAGGATTGTTCGACGTTCCAGTCGGAGGATCTGAAACTCGGGATTTCCTATCTGAATGAGGAAAAACGGGCGTGGTGGCTGAGCGGATGGCAGATAGAGATTCTCAGACAGCCGCATTTTGGCGAGCGGATCCGTATTTCGACCTGGCCGTATGGGTTTAAGGGAATCTATGGCTACCGGAATTTCACGATCGAGGATGAGATGGGAAACCCGCTGGTGCGGGCGGATTCAACCTGGTTTTACTACGATCTGGAAAAAGGATGCCCGGTGCGGGTGCCGGAAAGCCAGTTGGAGGGCTACCAGATTGAAGATAAACCGCTTGCAATGCCGCCAGCGCCGAAGAAAATTCGCCTGCCTGAGACGTATGAGACGGCGGCGCCGGTCACGGTGGAACGCCATCATCTCGATACGAACCGGCACGTGAACAATGCACAGTATGTGGCGATTGCGCGTGAATTGCTGCCTGTGGACTTTGCACTCGGAGAACTGCGGGTGGAGTACCGGAAGGCGGCAGTGCTTGAGAATGTGATGTACCCGAAACTGGCGCAGGTGCCGGAAGGATACGTGGTATCGCTGCAGGATGCGGAAGGTCAGGTGTATGCGAATTTGTGGCTGGCAAAGACTGGTTTGTAAAGAGTTTGTATGTAGCAGTGAAGAAACTGAATCATTGCAGCAGAAGAAAGATTCGGCGTGGATTGTCTGCCAGTGAATGAAAAATGCAACCGTTAAATAAAAAAAGAGATCGGCAGAAAAGAGAGGACGAATGACATGATTGAACTGGGAAGAGTACAGGAACTGATGGTAGTGCGGGAGAAAAACTTCGGCGTGTATCTGGGACAGAAGAAAGATGACGCGGCGGCGGTCCTGCTTCCGAAGAAACAGGTGCCGGAGGGCACAAAGGTGGGCGATAAGCTCAAGGTATTTATTTATAAAGATTCCGAGGATCGCCTGATTGCGACGACCTCGATGCCGAAGCTGGAACTGGGCGGGACGGCGGTTTTGAAGGTCAAGGATGTATCGAAGATCGGCGCCTTTCTCGATATGGGGCTGGAAAAAGATCTGCTGCTCCCGTTTAAAGAGCAGGTATATCCGGTTCGCGCCGGGGAAGAGTGCCTGGTAGCGCTGTATATCGATAAGAGCGGTCGTCTGGCGGCGACGATGAAGGTATATTCGTATCTTTGCAGCGATGCGCCGTACAAGAAGGACGAGTGGACCGAGGGACGCGTCTATGAGATTAATGAAAATCTGGGCGTGTTCGTAGCAGTGGCAGACCGCTATTTCGGTCTGATTCCGAACCGTGAGCTGTATGGAAAATGCCGTCTGGGCGAGGTTTTAAAGGTACGCGTGACGAAGGTGCGCGAGGATGGAAAAATGGATTTGAGCCTGCGCGAGGTGGCGTACCGTCAGATGAATGCGGATGCCGAGGCGGTGCTGGCACGTCTGAAAGAAAAAAACGGCGTTCTGCCGTTCAATGACCGCGTGGAGCCGGAGATTATCCGCCGCGAATTTAATCTAAGCAAAAACGCGTTCAAGCGTGCGGTTGGACACCTTTTAAAAGAAGGAAAAGTAGAAGTAAACGAAGATTCTATCCGTTTAAAATAAAAGACAAAGGAGAGATTTGACATGAAGAAAGTAATCAGCACAACCAATGCACCGGCAGCGATCGGTCCGTATTCCCAGGCAATCGAGGTAAATGGAATGGTATTTGCATCCGGTCAGATTCCGGTCAATCCGGCAACCGGCGAGATCCCGGAGGGAATCGAGGCTCAGGCAGAGCAGGTTTTAAACAATGTAAAGAATCTTCTGGCGGCAGCAGGTGCTTCCATGGAGCAGGTTGTAAAGACCACCGTATTTATCCAGAACATGGATGATTTTGGAAAAGTAAATGAAATCTATGCGAAATATTTCGAGGGCGCATGCCCGGCACGTTCCTGCGTCGAGGTATCTAAACTTCCGAAGGGCGTCCTGATGGAGATGGAAGCAATCGCAGCAAAATAAGAATGAATCGCATATTTGGAAAATTTCGCCGGAAAAACAAGTTCCAGTCTGTGAAAATCCCGGCGTGTGAGGGCAAAATGACGAAAAAATTCACTTTTTTTCGTCCGCCCTCTTTTTTTTTTCGTCACTTTGCTTTAAAATAAAGGGAAAGATCCGTCCAAGATTCAGATGGGGAATGGTTATGGTCCACAGGCACAGATTGCCGGAGGGGTAACAAACGGGTTTGGGGAATGACAGGTTGAAAGACCCGGAAACACAGCTGGACGGAGGATAAAAGAAAAGGAGAGAGGAATATGATTTCGAACCAGATACTCCAGACAAACATTGAGGGGTTAAAAGGAATTACGCGTGTCGATCTCTGTATCTGTGATACGGAAGGCAAGGTGCTGGCATCCACATTTACTGGCGCTGAGGAATATGAGAGTGCAATTCTGGCTTTCGTAGACTCTCCAGCGGACAGCCAGGTGATACAGGGATATCAGTTTTTTAAGGTGTTTGACGATCACCAGTTAGAATATATACTTCTTGCCAAGGGCGGAAGCGACGACGTATACATGGTCGGCAAGATGGCGGCATTTCAGGTTCAGAACCTGCTGGTAGCTTATAAGGAGCGCTTTGACAAGGACAATTTTATCAAGAACCTGCTGCTTGATAACCTGCTTCTGGTTGACATTTATAACCGTGCGAAGAAGCTGCACATCGAGACGAACGTCAAGCGGATCGTATTTATCATCGAGACGCAGCATGAGAAGGATGTGAATGCACTTGAGACCGTCCGCAGCCTGTTCTCGACCAAGACGAAGGATTTTATCACGGCAGTGGATGAGAAGAACATTATTCTAGTCAAGGAAGTGAAGCCGGGCGAGACTTACGACGATCTGGAAAAGACAGCCACATCGATCGTAGATATGCTCAATACCGAGTCCCTGACACGTGTCAGCGTGGCATTCGGTACGATCGTCAACGAGATCAAGGACGTATCGCGTTCTTATAAAGAGGCGAAGATGGCGCTGGATGTAGGAAAGATTTTCTACAGCAGCAAAAATGTGGTCGCATACAGCAAGCTGGGAATCGGACGTCTGATCTATCAGCTGCCGCTTCCGCTGTGCCGGATGTTTATCAAGGAAATTTTTGATGGCAAATCGCCGGATGAGTTTGATGAGGAGACTCTTACGACAATCAACAAGTTCTTCGAGAACAGCCTGAACGTATCAGAGACTTCCCGACAGCTTTACATCCACCGCAACACACTGGTATACCGTCTGGATAAGCTACAGAAGAGCACGGGATTGGATCTGCGGGTATTTGAGGATGCGATCACATTTAAGATTGCCCTGATGGTTGTAAAATATATGAAATACATGGAAAACCTGGATTATTAAGCCAAATTGCTGTGGCGGGGAGGAAGATTGCCTTTGCCGCAGCAATTTCATTTGGAGAATTGAAAAAGAGGATTTACGCATGATAGAGGTTAAAAATCTCACCAAGACGTACAAGACGGGGAATAAAGCCTTAAAGGGAATCAATATTCAGATTCAGGACGGCGAGTTTGTTTTCATCATGGGACGAAGCGGTTCCGGCAAATCGACGCTTTTAAAGCTTCTTTTGAAGGAGCTGGAGCCGACTTCCGGCCAGATTATCGTCAACGATATGGATCTGGAAAAGATGCCGAGACGCTACATTCCGAAGTACCGCAGACGGCTGGGAATGGTGTTTCAGGATTTCCGTCTGTTGAAGGATAAAACAGTATATGAAAATGTCGCGTTTGCACAGCGGGTCATCGGCGTATCGCCCCGTGAGATTAAGAAAAATGTGCCGGAAATGCTCCGACTGGTAGGGCTTTCTTCAAAATATAAAGCATACCCGAACCAGCTCTCGGGCGGCGAGCAGCAGCGTGTTGCGATTGCCCGTGCGCTGATCAACTCGCCGGAGATACTTCTGGCGGACGAGCCGACGGGAAACCTGGATGTACATAATTCTATGGAGATCATGGAGCTTCTGGAGGAGATAAACCGGCGCGGGACGACGGTGCTTGTGGTAACGCACAGCCGGGAGATCGTAGCAGAGATGGGAAAACGTGTGATCACGCTGACGCGCGGCGTGCTGACGGGAGATCAAAAAGGCGGTATCTGGCATGAAAATTAGTACATTGATTTACTGCACCAAGGAGGGCATGCGCAATATCATCCGGAATATCTGGTTTTCACTGGCGTCGGTGGCGATTATTTCGGCATGTATTTTCCTGTTCTGTATGTTTTTTGGCTTGATTGCAACGTACAGTATATGGTGCGGAATGCAGAATCTACAGTAGGAATCACGGTTTTCTTCAATGAAGATATGAGCGAGGACGATATACAGAAAATCGGGGGTGAGATATGCGCCCGCGATGAGGTCAAGGAAGTAAAGTATGTTTCTGCCGAGGAGGCATGGGAGAATTTTAAGAAAGAATATTTTAAGGGAGTCGAGGATCTGGCAGAAGGATTTGCGGATGACAACCCGTTAGCCGGTTCGGCGTCCTACGAGATCTATCTGAAAGACATTGACATGCAGGATGACATGGTTGCATGGCTTGGCACGGTGCAGGGAATCCGGAAGATCAATTATTCGAGCGATACGGCGTCCGGGCTTTCGAGCTTCAACAAGATGCTGGGACTTTTGTCGGCGGTGATCATCGCTATTCTGCTGGCAGTTGCCATCTTCCTTATCAGCAATACGATCACGACGGCAGCTGCATTTAGACGGGAGGAAAACCGGATCATGCGCCTGATCGGTGCGACGAATTTCATGATCCGTGCGCCGTTCGTTGTACAGGGTGTGATGATCGGTCTGGTTGGCGCGCTGATTCCGCTGGCGATCACGTATTTTCTGTACCGCCAGGCGGTTGTATATATGATGGAACGGTTTGATATCTTGTCGAACCTGATTGAATTTATCCCGATTCAGACCATTTTCCCGAGCATGGTAGCCGTGGCGATGGCGCTGGGCGTGGGAATCGGTTTTGTCGGAAGTTTCTTTACGATCCGCAGACATTTAAAGGTGTAAGAAACATTGGCGGCTGCTGTAGGAGAATGCGGCGGCAGCGGAAATTTGCGGTAAAAAGGATGAGAACATGAAAAAACAGGGATTGAAAATACGTGCGGCTCTGTTCCTTGTGACGGCGGCGCTGGCATCTTCCCCAGTGCTGACCTCGGTGGCGGCAGCGACGAAAAAGGATGTAAGCAGCGCCAAGGATAAGAAAAGCGCCCTGGAACAGGAGAAAAAGAAGACCGAGGAGGCGATCAAAAGCCTTCAGGGGCTGAAAAGTAACACCGAGAGCTATGTCAAGGAGCTGGACACGAAGATGAATGATCTGCAGTCGCAGGTCACGAAGCTGGAAAATAATATTTCCAGCAAGCAGAAAAGCATCGATGAGACGGCGGTAAAGCTGGAAGAAGCGCAGAAAACCGAAAAAAAGCAGTATGCTTCGATGAAAATGCGTATCAAATATATGTATGAGAAGGGCGACAGCAGCTACTTAAATCTGCTTCTGGAAGCCCGTTCGCTCTCGGAGCTTTTAAACCGGGCAGAGTATGTTTCAAAGATTTCGGAGTATGACCGGAAGATGCTCGACCAGTATGTGGCGACGAAAGAGTCCATCGCGGACAGTAAGAAAAAGCTGGAGACGGAGAAGGCGGAGCTGCAGGAGATGAAGGCGCAGACGGAGGCAAAGCAGGATTCGGTCCAGCTTCTCCTGAATGAGAAAAATAAAGAACTCCAGAACGTCAACGCGCAGATCGGCGAGAAATCAGCGCAGGCGAAAGCGTATGAGGACGATATCAAGGCGCAGGAAGCCAAGATCGTGCAGATGGAGGCGGAGATTAAGAAGAAGGAAGCGGAAGAGGCGGCGAAAAAAGCGGCAGAGGAAGCTGCCAGAAAAGCCGCCGCAGCGGGAAAGACGAATAATTCGACCGCGAAAGGGAATACTGGCAGTACGACTACCACTTCGACGGGAAGTTCTTCGCTGCGCTGGCCGTGCCCTGCAAGCGGACGCATTACATCTGGATACGGAAACCGTAAATCACCGACGGCGGGCGCGTCCTCGAACCATAAGGGCATTGATATCAGCGCTTCGACCGGCAGCAGCATCGTGGCAGCCGCCGGAGGAACGGTTTCGATTGCAACCTATAGTTATTCGGCTGGAAATTATGTTGTGATCAACCATGGAAATGGACTTTCAACCGTGTATATGCACTGTTCCCAGCTTCTGGTATCGGCAGGGGATACGGTAAAAGCCGGACAGACGATCGCGAAGGTAGGTTCGACCGGATATTCGACAGGTTCTCATCTGCATTTTGCAGTCCGCAAGAACGGAAGTTATGTAAACCCTTCGAGCTATGTAAGTCCGTAGTGCGGAAAGTATCAGGTGGCTGCAAAAGATGAAATCCGGAAGGAATAGACAGGAATCAGGAGGCATAAGAGATGGACAGTAAAAATAAATTCTGGCGCGGTGTGATGGTCGGTGTGCTGGTGACAGCGCTGGTGTGTCTGATCACGGTTGGTGCTTCGGCGGGCATTTACATGTTTGGACGCCGTGTGATCGATAACCAGACACAGGTACAGGTGCGGACCGAGGGAACACCGTCGCAGGCACAGGAGCCGGTCAATTTTGAGAATGTCACGAAAAAGCTGGAGCAGATACAGGATATTATCGATAAAAAGTACCTGTTTGAGGAAAAGATCGATACATCCGAGGAAGAAGCCGGCATTTACCAGGGCTTTTTGAGTGGTTTAAATGACCCGTATGCGGTTTACTATACGCCGGATGAGCTGACGAGCTTCCTGGATGAGACAAATGGTTCTTACTGCGGCATCGGTGCACTGGTATCCCAGAATGTCCAGACTGGTGTCAGCACGATCGTGCGAGTGTTTGAGGGCAGCCCGGCTGAGGAGGCAGGCATCCTTCCGGGCGATGCGCTTTATAAGGTAGATGGCACCGAAGTGATCGGCATGGATCTGTCGCTTCTGGTCAATAATTACGTCAAGGGCGAGGAAGGCAGCCAGCTGACAATTACGGTTTACCGTGAAAATAGCGACGAGTACAAGGATATCACCCTGACCCGCCGACCGATCGATGTGCAGACGGTGTCAGGCAAGATGCTGGATGATGAGATCGGATATATTTCCGTTGCGGAGTTTGACCGTGTGACTGCGGATCAGTTTAAATCCAAGATCGAGGAACTGCAGGGCGAGGGCATGAAGCGCTTGATCATCGACCTGCGGAATAATCCGGGCGGCGAGGTGACGACGGTTGTCTCGATGGCGGATTATATTTTGAAGGATGGCGGACGGATCCTGACCGTGGCAAATAAGAAGGGCACGGAGGAGACATACGACGCTGAGGATGGACACAGCCTGGAGATCCCGATGGTTGTGCTGGTAAATGGCAATTCCGCCAGCGCGTCGGAGGTATTTACCGGTGCGATGAAGGATTACGGCGTGGCGACGATCGTCGGAACGAAGACCTTCGGTAAAGGTATCGTGCAGACGCTGATGCCGCTTTCGGATGGAAGCGCGATCAAGCTGACGACCGACCATTATTATACGCCAAATGGAAATGATATCCACGGAAAAGGCATCGAGCCGGATGTCGAGGTGGAGCTGGATGAAGAGGCGGCGCAGGAGGTCGTGATTCCAGAGGAGAAGGATAATCAGCTGCAGAAGGCGGTTGAGGTTGTGAAGGAAAAGTAACTTCTTATTTACACGACCCCAAAACCTTGTTACAATTAGGTGAAACTATCTGGCAAACAGATGTGCGATAAATGAGAGTATTTAAAAATATCCAGAATAAAATGGAAAAATAAATGCGTTAGATCCTGAAACAGCCTGAAAAAAGTGGCAGTTTCAGGATCTAACGCTTAAAGTCGTGTCTGTTTTATCTTTTTGAGAAAGACGATGAGTGAAGAATCTGGTATTTTTGATACTATGGAAAAAGAGGGAGAAATAGAATTATGTATGTAATCGCAGGACTTGGAAATCCGGGAAGAGAATATGAGGGAACCCGTCACAATGTGGGATTTATGACGCTGGATGCGCTGGCGGACAAGTATAACATTGATGTCCGGGAGAAAGCATTTAAGGGACTGATCGGAAAAGGTATGATTGAGGGAAATAAGGTCATTCTGGTGAAGCCGCAGACCTATATGAACCTGAGCGGCGAGTGCATCCGTCAGGTGATGGATTATTATAAGGTAGATCCGTCGGAGTTTATCGTGATTTATGATGATATCAGCCTGGTTCCGGGCGGCATCCGCATCCGCAAGAAAGGCAGCGCGGGCGGTCACAATGGAATCAAAAATATCATTGCCCATCTGGGAACGCAGGAATTTCCGCGCGTGCGGATCGGTGTGGGCGAGAAGCCGGCGCGCATGGATCTGGCAGACTATGTGCTGGGACATTTTCCGAAAGAGGAAGCCGAGACGATGACGACGGCGTTTAAGGATGGTGCGGCGGCAGTCGTGGATATGATGACCGAGGGCGTTGAGGCGGCGATGAACCATTTTAACGGCGCGGCGCGCGGGGAGAAGGAGAAGCTAGAGAAGCAGAAGGCGGAGAGGAAGGAGGAAGTCAAGACACAATGAGCGATGTATTTGCAAATCCGTTAGAGGAGATGATCGAGTTCCAGGATCTCAAAACGGATTTACAGCGCGGACAGGGACCGCTTCTTGTCACGGGATGTCTGGATTCGCAGAAGGTGCATCTGCTGTCCGAGCTTTCGGATCTGACGCCCTGGAAGCTGATTGTCACCTACGATGATTCGAGGGCGCGGGAGATCTGTGAGGATTACCGGTGTTTTGACCCGGATATTTCGCTGTACCCGGCGAGGGATCTGCTGTTTTATACGTCAGATATCCACGGAAATCTGCTGACGAAACAGCGGATTCAGGTCATGCGGCGGGTCTTGGAGAGTTCCAGCGGCGTGGTGGTCACGACGATCGACGGGCTGATGGAACATCTGCTGCCGCTTGCATGGATGAAAGAGCGAAGTCTCACGATCGGGGCGGAAGATGTGGTCGAGGTCGGGAAGCTGACGCGCGCCCTGGCGGAAATGGGATATGAGAAGGTCGCGCAGGTCGATGGTTCGGGGCAGTTTTCGGTACGCGGCGGTATCATTGACATTTTTCCGCTGACGGAGGAGGTGCCGTACCGGATCGAGTTGTGGGGCGACGAGGTCGATTCGATCCGTACCTTCGACCCGGAAAGCCAGCGCTCGATCGAGCAGGTGGACGAGGCGGTGATCTATCCGGCGACGGAGATGGCGCTCACGCCGGAGCAGATTCAGGATGGAACCGAGGCGATCGAGAAAGACCGCAGGAAATACGTGAAAAAGCTCCGGGATGCCATGAAGACGGAAGAGGCGTACCGGATGGATTCGGCTGTCTCGGAGGTCTTAGAGGGGCTTCGCGAGGGCTTCCGGGTGCATGGGCTGGGAAGCTATATCCGGTATTTCTGCAAGGAAACGGTATCGTTTTTAAACTATTTTCCAGTCGATGAGCTGACGATTTTCCTGGATGAGCCGCTGCGCTTGAAGGAAAAAGCAGAGACGACCGAGACGGAGTTCCGGGAGAGCATGTCGCACCGTCTCGAGGGCGGCTATCTGCTTCCGGGGCAGACTTCCTTCCTCTATTCGGCGAAGGAGACGCTGGCGATGGCAATGCGCCCGCACACTCTTTTACTGCTGGGGCTGGATCAGAAGCTCTCCGGGATGACGGTTAAGAAAAAATACAGTCTGAGCGTTAAAAATGTCAATTCCTACCAGAATGGATTTGAGCTTTTAATCAGCGATCTGGCGCGCTGGAAGAAGGAAAAATACCGGGTGGTATTGCTGGCTGGTTCGCGGACGCGCGCGAGCCGTCTGGCGGGCGATCTGCGGGAGTATGATTTAAGCGCCTTCTGCCCGGATGAGGGCGAAAACACCGTGAAACCGGGTGAAATCCTGGTGACTTACGGAAAGCTGCATCGGGGATTTGAATATCCGCTGATTAAGTTCGTCGTGATCACCGAGGGAGACATGTTCGGCGGCGGACGGGGGCGGAAAAAGAAGAAAAAGACCTCCTACCAGGGTAAGAAAATCCAGAGCTTTTCCGAGCTTTCGATCGGCGATTATGTGGTGCATGAGAGCCACGGACTCGGCATTTACCGGGGCATTGAGAAGATCGAGCAGGACAAGGTCGTCAAGGATTACATCAAGATTGAGTACCGCGACGGCGGTAATCTCTACCTTCCGGCGACACGCCTGGAGGGAATCCAGAAATATGCCGGTTCGGATGCCAGGACGCCGAAGCTCAATAAACTGGGCGGAATGGAATGGAATAAGACGAAGAGCAAGGTGCGCGGTGCGGTCCGTGATATTGCAAAGGATCTCGTCGAGCTTTATGCGGCGCGTCAGCGGAGCGAGGGCTACCAGTATGGACCGGATACGGTCTGGCAGAGGGAATTTGAGGAAATGTTCCCGTTTGAGGAGACGGAGGATCAGCTGGAGGCGATCGAGGCGACAAAAAAAGACATGGAAAGCCGCCGCATCATGGACCGCCTGATCTGCGGCGACGTTGGATATGGCAAGACGGAGATTGCGCTCCGGGCGGCGTTTAAGGCGATTCAGGAGGGCAAGCAGGTTGTGTATCTGGTGCCGACCACAATTTTGGCGCAGCAGCATTACAATACCTTTGTGCAGAGGATGAAGGATTTCCCAGTGCGGGTCGATATGCTGTCGCGTTTCCGCACGGCGGGCGAGCAGAAAAAGACGCTGGAAGATCTGAAAAAAGGGCAGGTGGACGTCGTGATCGGAACGCACCGCGTCCTTTCTAAGGATGTTGTCTTTAAAAATCTGGGGCTTCTGATCATCGATGAGGAACAGCGCTTCGGCGTGGCGCATAAAGAAAAGATCAAGAAATTAAAGGAAAATGTAGACGTTCTGACGCTGACGGCGACGCCGATTCCGCGTACCCTGCATATGAGTCTCATCGGCATCCGGGATATGAGTGTCCTGGAGGAACCGCCGGTGGACCGTCTGCCGATCCAGACCTATGTTATGGAATACAACGACGAGATGGTGCGCGAGGCAATCCACCGGGAGCTGGCGCGGGGCGGACAGGTATATTATGTCTACAACCGTGTCAATAACATCGACGAGGTGGCAAACCATGTGGCGGCTCTGGTGCCGGAGGCAAACGTCGTGTTCGCCCACGGGCAGATGCACGAACATGAACTGGAAAAAATTATGCTGGATTTCGTCGAGGGAAATATCGACGTTCTGGTGTCCACGACCATCATTGAGACGGGACTGGACATTCCGAATGCGAACACGATCATCATCCACGACGCCGACCGGCTGGGCTGTCGCAGCTCTACCAGATCCGCGGTCGCGTCGGACGTTCCGGGCGGACTTCGTATGCGTTTCTCATGTACCGGCGCGACAAGCTGCTGCGTGAGGAGGCGGAAAAACGTCTGCAGGCGATCCGTGAATTTACGGAGCTGGGAAGCGGTATCAAGATTGCGATGCGCGATCTGGAGCTGCGCGGCGCCGGAAATCTTCTGGGCGCGGAACAGCATGGCCACATGCAGGCGGTCGGTTATGACCTGTACTGCAAGCTCTTAAACGAGGCGGTGCTGGCACTTCGCGGTGAGAACGAAGCCGAGGACTTCGAGACGGTGGTGGACTGCGACATCGACGCGTATATTCCGCCGTCCTACATCCGCAATGAATACCAGAAACTCGACGTTTACAAGCGGATTTCCGGTATTGAGAACCAGGAAGAGTACATGGATATGCAGGATGAGCTGATCGACCGCTTTGGCGAGATTCCACGTTCGGTGGAGAACCTGTTAAAGATCGCCGATCTAAAAGCGCTTGCTCATCAGGCGGGTGTCGAGGAGGTCGATGTAAAGAAGCAGGATATCACGATTCAGATGTACCAGAAAGCTGATCTGGACGTCTCCGGCATTCCGGCGCTGATGGAGAAATATAAGGGCACGCTGACCTTCAGGACGGGTGATGTGCCGTCGTTCTATTACCGCGATGTGCGGCAGAAACATACGGACTGCGAGATGATGCTTGTGAAGGCGCGGGAGATTCTTTCCGGGCTCGCGGCGCTGGCGAAAGAGTAGTTTTTAATTGTGTAGAAAAGATTGAAAGTATATTTGAAATGAAAATATATTTTTAATATTGACATATATAATCAAAGATGATAATATATAATCAAATTAAAGCTTGTTTACTAAATTTAAAGAAGGGAGGGATTCCAATGCAGCAAAAATGTGGGATGCTCATTAATAATGTGAATAACGTTAAGAGGTGGTTTTATGAAAAAAATTATGAGTATTTTATTGTCGATAGTTATGTGAACTTCATTGGTAATCCCAACATTTGCGGAAGCGCCGCCATATTCAATAGATAAAGTGGCAACAAAGGTTGTGATTGATCAACATGAATTGAGAGATATTTATGATAAATATGCTTCGGTAACGGATGAAACTGTTGTGGAAGATATGTTAATGGAAGATTTTGGTTTTTCAAGATCGGAAGTTAAAGAATTATTGGAAGTAAGCAAAAGTGGTAGTGGAGGATCTACAGGTGCTTCGAGGGCATCTAGTATAACTGGAAGATTACCAGCAACAGCTGCTATAGGAACCGTTGTAAATATTGTGTATACAATTGATTTGCAAGAAATGAAAGATTTAGCGACAATAACTAATTTTATCGCAAGACAGGTAGGCGGAGCAGGAGCAGGGGTAGCAGTGGCAGCACTTGTTGCTAAAACAGTTTTAGCAGCTGCACAAAAGGGTGGCATAAACTATGCAAAAGTTACAATATCTTATACATATGGCTATAATAATGATGGAGTATTAGGGTGGACGCCAGGTTATACCAAGTATGAGTATTGGTAATAAAAAAGGGAGATGCAATGAAAGAGAATAGAGTATCAAATGAATTCCGTCAAGGAAGAGAAGCAACGTTTGCCGCTTTATTAATGGAACTGTGTCTTTGTGGGGAGCGAATTGCTTCCATAATGGGAATTAGAAATTGGTATGATCAGGTGGGAACTGTTAGAATTTTTCTTTGTATTTTGATTTTTTGTTATTATTATATAATTAAAAAACCAAGATTATTAGATACGCCTGAATGGTATGAGCTAATGAAAAAAGATAGAGTGATTTATGGAATGTGGATCTTGGAAATGATAATATTAGTTAGTAGTATTGGAACTTGAGTGAAAAACAAAGGGGGCGTCAGTTGCTCCCTTTGTTTCTATAAATTATGAGATTGGGAATTTTATGAAGAATAATTATTTAAGTGAACGAGAAATGAATGTTATGCAGGTTTTGTGGAAGTATGAAAAACCCATGACGGTGACAGAAATTGTAGAATCTGAAAAAGAATTGACAACGCCAACAGTCCATACTGTGTTAAGAAAATTGCTTGATAAGGGTTATGTTCAGGTTATTGATACAGTTCAGACTGGAAAAGTTTTTGCTAGGCGATATAAAGCGAAAAAGACTCAGGATGAAGAAATAGAAGAAAAAATAGAAAAATGTATGAAAAATTCTAGAAATCCTATGTCCTTTGTAAATACAATAACAGCAGCTTTGTTGAATGGAGCAGTAGATGAAGAGTCGGTTATTGACGAATTAGAACGTATAGTTCAAAAAAGAAAAAAAGAGATTTTATGAAAATAACATATACATCAATTTTATCGGCAATATGTAGTTCATTTTGCTATTGGGTTTTTTGTCGGTTTATATATGGAAAAAGCAAGAAAATTATAGCTTGTATGAAGTAAAATTACTTATTTTTTGCACTGTACTAACAGGAGTAAGATTATTTTTTCCAATAGATATTTGCGGAATAAGTCATACGATAGGAATAAAAATATTATATCCAGAACTTTGTCGCTTTATGCGGGGGAAAATAGGATTTTTAAGTCATTTTTCTGTACTTTTTTTGATTAGTTTACTTGGAAGTTTTCTTATCTTAGTGCAAAAAAGTTTATCATATATATCATTTATAAAATTAATAAAAGAAATAAGACCGATAGAGTATATTCGTGTTAAAAA